>DBGFNI010000064.1:0-5035 GCA_048527645.1 Eubacteriales bacterium
CATGCAGGCAGGCTTTGCAATGGTGGAAACCGGCTTTACCCGTGCGAAGAACGCCGGCAACATCATTATGAAAAACCTGATGGACTTCTGTATCGGTACAGTAGTGTTCGTCCTGTTGGGCTTTTCGCTGATGATGGCGGAGGATTATGTATTCGGACTTATCGGAATCCCCAATCTGAGTATTTTCACGGATTTCAGCGCGTTCATTGAGAACAACGCTTCCAGCTTTGTGTTCAACCTGGTGTTCTGTGCAACGGCTGCGACGATTGTGTCCGGCTCCATGGCAGAAAGAACGAAGTTCATCTCCTACTGTATTTATTCCGGCGTGATCTCCCTGTTTGTCTATCCGATTGAGGCAGGCTGGGTCTGGAACAGCCAGGGCTGGCTTGCACAGATGGGCTTCCACGATTTTGCCGGTTCGGCAGCGATCCACTCCGTCGGTGGTATCACCGCACTGATCGGTGCGATCATGGTGGGTCCGCGTCTGGGCAAGTATGTCAAGGACAGCGCCGGCAAGGTGACGAAGGTCAATGCGATTCCCGGTCACTCCATCACATTGGGCGCTTTGGGGTGCTTCATCCTTTGGTTCGGTTGGTACGGCTTTAACGGCGCAGCCGCTTGGGACGGTAACTCCCTCGCCTCCATCTTCCTGACCACAACCATCGCTCCCGCAGTGGCAACCTGCACCACGATGGTGTTCACATGGATCAAAAACGGCAAGCCGGATGTTTCGATGTGTCTGAACGCATCTCTGGCAGGTCTGGTGGGTATCACCGCCGGCTGTGATGCGCTGGATGCACTCGGATCGATTGTTGTCGGTGTGGTTTCCGGTATTCTGGTTGTTGTAGCGGTCGAATTCCTCGATCTGAAGCTGCATATCGACGACCCCGTCGGTGCAGTCGGTGTTCACTTTGTCAACGGTGTCTGGGGCACCCTGGCGGTCGGCCTGCTGGCAAACCCCAGTGCTCCCGCCGGCCTGGAGGGTCTGTTCTACACCGGCAGCGCAAAGCTGCTCGGCGTGCAGACGCTGGGTATTGTCGCAATTCTCGCTTGGACTGCCGTTATGATGACGCTGACCTTTTTTATCATCAAAAAGACAGTCGGCCTGCGTGTATCCGCTGAGGAGGAAATCAAGGGTCTGGACAGCACAGAGCATGGCTTGCCCAGTGCATACGCAGATTTCGTTCCCGCTGTGGAAAGCCTGGATTACGGATATGATCAGGCAGTTGCCGTGAGCGGTGAAACGCCGGTGGCAGAGGCCGTTCCGGTGAAGAAGGTTCCCGCCTTTGAAGAGGGCGGACCGAAGTTCACCAAGGTTGAGGTGATCTGCAGAGAGTCCCGTCTGGAAGCGCTGAAGGCGGCGATGATGAAGATCGGTATCACCGGCATGACCGTGTCCCACGTTTTGGGTTGCGGTGTGCAGAAGGGTAAGCCGGAGTATTACCGCGGCGTTCCCGTTGAGGCAAACCTGCTGCCGAAGGTTCAGGTGGATATCGTTGTCAGTGCGGTTCCGGTTCGCAACGTCATCGAAACTGCGAAGGCAGTGCTGTACACCGGTCATATCGGTGACGGTAAGATCTTCGTCTACGATGTCGAAAACGTGGTGAAGGTCCGCACCGGCGAAGAGGGCTATGACGCCTTGCAGGATGTCGAATAAATCAAATTAAATGAAAGACTATCACTCGCTTTATGCCGACGGAAAATTTTTCCGCCGGCATATGGCGGTTATATCGGAGGAAAAATGTATGTGTTCCATTATGGGTTATTGCGGCAAAGAGGCGGATCGGGAAGCCTTTTTAGCGGGTTTTGAAAAAACAGTATCCAGAGGCCCGGATGACAGCCGGGTGGTGGATACGACAAACGGCTTGCTGGGCTTTCATCGCCTGGCAATTATGGGGCTGACACCTTCCGGGATGCAGCCCTTTCGCCTTGGAGACAGTTATGTCGTGTGCAACGGTGAGATTTACGGATTTGAAAAGCTGAAAAATGAGCTGTGTGACAAATACACGTTTGCAAGCGATTCTGACTGTGAAATTCTTTTGCCGCTGTACCGGGAATACGGCACCGATATGTTCCGTATGCTGGATGCGGAATTTGCCTGCATCATTTACGACGGCGAAACGCAGGAGTATATCGCCGCGCGCGATCCGATCGGCATCCGCCCGCTGTATTACGGGTATGACAAAAAGGGCGTGATCCTGTTTGCCAGCGAGGCGAAAAACCTGGTTGGGTTGACTGACCGCATTATGCCCTTCCCGCCCGGGCATTATTATAAGGACGGCAAATTCATCTGCTACTGCGACATTGCAAAGGTGGACGCGGTCTGCCACGATTCGCTGGACACGGTTTGCCGCAACATTCATGACAAGTTGGTTGCCGGTGTAGAAAAGCGCCTGGTCGCCGACGCGAAGGTTGGCTTTCTGCTTTCCGGCGGGCTGGATTCTTCTCTGGTCTGCGCCATCGCGGCGAAAAAGAGCCGGGAAAAGATCAAGACCTTTGCCATCGGCATGTCGGAGGACGCGATTGATTTGAAATACGCAAAGCAGGCGGCGGATTATATCGGCAGCGAGCACCGGGAGATCATCATCACAAAAGACGATGTCATTTCCTCGCTGGAAACAGTGATTGCGCTGCTTGGCACCTTTGACATCACCACCATCCGCGCCAGCATGGGCATGTATCTGATTTGCAAGGCCATTCATGAGCAAACGGATATCCGCGTGCTGCTAACCGGAGAAATCTCTGATGAGCTGTTTGGATACAAGTATACGGATTTCGCGCCGGATGCGGCGGCATTCCAGGCAGAAGCGGAAAAACGCGTCCGCGAGCTGCATATGTATGATGTGCTCCGTGCCGACCGCTGCATTTCCGTCAACTCTCTGGAGGCGCGGGTTCCCTTCGGCGATCTTGATTTTGTAAAATATGTGATGGCGATCGATCCAGAGATGAAGCTTAACACCTACGGCAAGGGCAAATATCTGCTGCGCCGCGCCTTTGAAGACGGCGATTATCTGCCGCCGGAGATCCTGTGGCGGGAAAAGGCAGCGTTTTCCGACGCGGTCGGGCATTCCATGGTGGATTATCTCAAGGAGTATGCTCAGACCTGCTATACCGACGCGGAATTTGAAGCGGGCTGCCAAAAGTATACACATGCCAGACCGTTTACCAAAGAATCGTTGCTTTACCGGGATATTTTTGAAAAATACTACCCCGGGCAAAGTGAAATGATTGTAGATTTCTGGATGCCCAACAAGGCATGGGAGGGCTGTGATGTCAACGACCCCTCCGCCAGAGTTCTTTCCAACTACGGCGACAGCGGCAAATAAACAAACGGATACGGGAGGATTGTACGGTGAAAGAAAAAATTCTTGTCTTGGATTTCGGCGGGCAATATAATCAGCTGATTGCGCGCAGAGTGCGGGAACAGCATGTTTATGCGGAGCTCAAGCCTTATCATCAGATCACCACAGCGCAGATTTGTGAGCAGGGCTACCGCGGAATCATATTCACGGGCGGGCCGAATTGCGTCAACGACGCGGATGCCCCGCGCTTTACGGCGGATCTTTTGGACGCGGGCATTCCCATTTTGGGGATTTGCTACGGCGATCAGCTGCTGGCATATTTGGCGGGCGGTAAGATCTGCCGCGCGGAGGAGCGCAGCGAATACGGAAAAACCACGGTGCATACCGCGGACAACGTGCTGTTCCGCGACGTTCCGGCAGAGAGCATCTGCTGGATGAGCCACACGGACTATATCAAGACGCCGCCGCAGGGCTTTGAGGTGATCGCGACGACGGACAAATGTCCCTGTGCCGCAATGTGTGACGAGAAGAGAAAGCTGTACGGCGTGCAGTTCCACCCGGAAGTGACGCATACCGCGTTCGGCACGCAAATGCTGCACAATTTCCTGTTTGATATCTGCGGCTGCCGCGGCGATTGGAAAATGGAGCGCTTTGTCGAGCAGTCGATCGAAAAATATCGGGAGCAGCTCGCCGGGAAAAAAGTGCTTTTGGCGCTGTCCGGCGGCGTGGATTCGTCTGTTGCCGCAGTTTTGCTGCACCGTGCCATCGGGCAGAATCTGGTCTGCGTGTTTGTGGATCACGGTTTGCTGCGTAAGGGCGAGGGAGATTTTGTGGAACAGACCTTCCGCAAAACCTTCGGCATGAACCTGATTCGGGTGCAGGCGGAGGATCGCTTTTTGCAAAAGCTTGCCGGCGTTTGTGAGCCGGAGAAAAAGCGAAAGATCATCGGCGAGGAGTTCATTCACGTCTTTGAAGAGGAGGCGAAAAAGCTCGGAAAGATTCATATGCTCGCACAGGGAACTATTTATCCGGATGTTGTGGAAAGCGGAAAGGGCGATTCCGCGGTGATCAAGAGCCACCACAATGTCGGCGGTTTGCCGGATGTGATGTCCTTCGAGGGCATTGTCGAGCCGCTGCGTGATTTGTTTAAGGATGAGGTGCGTCAGGCGGGAACGCAACTGGGCATCCCGCATGAACTGGTTTGGCGCCAGCCCTTCCCCGGTCCCGGTCTTGCGGTCCGCGTAATCGGGGAGATCACAAAGGAAAAACTGGATTTGCTCCGCGAGGCGGACGCAATTTTCCGCGAGGAGGTCGCCCGCGCCGGGCAGGAACAGGCGGCGAACCAGTATTTTGCCGTGCTGACCGATCTGCGGAGCGTCGGCGTAATGGGCGACGCCAGAACCTACGGGTATACCGTCGCGCTGCGCGCCGTCACCACAGACGATTTTATGACGGCGGAATGGACGCGCCTGCCCTACGAGGTGCTTGAGCGCGCGAGCAGCCGGATCACCGGCGAGGTGCGCGGCATCTCCCGCGTGGTCTATGATATCACCTCCAAACCCCCGGCAACCGTGGAGTGGGAATGATTTCATACCCTTAAAAAAGCCCATAAACAAAGGCTTTTTGCCGCTTTGCTGTCCTCTGCGGCGACAAAACGGCAGCATGAATTGAAGGATTGCAAAAGATAAGAGCTATCAGATTTCTTGGAAAATCTGATAGCTCTTTTTATTTCA
>DBGFNI010000065.1:0-8007 GCA_048527645.1 Eubacteriales bacterium
CTGTCAGGATATATTCTGTATTTTCTCAATCCTGCCAATAAGCAGTCGTATGACACGGACGATTTTGTCCTGTGTGAGAGTCTGCTGGCAAAGCAGCTGTATATTGAACGGCATTGCAGCGACACAACGGAGAGCACCGCCGAAGAGATTTTGGAGGATTTGCTGGAGGGGAAATACGAGAGGGAGGAACTGTTTGATTTGCAGGCGTCGGGAACCTATCTTGCGCATTTTGCACCCAAGCATCTGGCGATTCTCGACTTTTGCGGGTACAGCGACGGCGAGACTGCGGACGCCCGGACGCACCGGCTGCAAACGATACTCACATCGTGCTATCATGCGTCGCATCCCATTTTCTATCAGAACCGAATCATCATGTTTTTGCATGCAGATCACGACATTCTGCAGTTTGCCGATATTGCGGCACAATTTCAGCTGAATATCGTGATATCCGAGGCGCTGGAAAATCTGTATGCGGCAAAAAGACATTATGCCGTGATGCGACAGATTGCCGCGTTTCTGTCGGAAAAAAGGCGGCGCGCGGGCGTGGTGTTCGAGCGGGAGTATCTGCTGCTGATTCCGCTGCTGCAGCTGCGCGCCGGGGCGGGACAGATGCTGCCGGAAATCGGGGAGATGCTCCGTTATGATGCGCAGAACGGCAGCGAATTATGCCGCACGCTGTATACCTATCTCTGCTGCAGCCGCTCGCTGAAGAAGACATCGGAAATAATGTTTACGCACAGCAACACCGTGTTTTACCGCATCCAGAAGGCGCGCGACATGTTTGGGGTGCGTGTGGACGCGGATACGCTGCACTTTGCTTATCTGGTATCGCTGGCGCTTGCCTTGCTGGAACTGGGGCAGGAGGAGCAATTTGTACTGAAAGATACGGAAGGGGAGGGCGAACCGGATCTATGAAATCCGTACCTTTGGCAACATGGAAAAAACGGCATAGTATACGGATGACGGATGCCAAGGTGATGGTGTATTTTGACCGGGAGGGCCGCCCGTTTTTCTGTGAGGATTCGTTTTCTGTCCCGGCGGATTGCGGAATCATGAAGGAACGGAAGGCGGAGCACACGGCGCCGACAGAACAGCTTTTGCCACTGCTTTTCGGGGGCTGTTTAGAGTGATATGCATTTTTTGCAGCAGTTTGAGCTGGAGCCGAGCGACGCGGAGGACGCGGCTTTTCCGACAAAACGATCGGCGCGTCGGTTGCCGCGTTTATGATTATGCTATTTAGGCGCAAAAAATGGTTTTGAGATTGCCGTTTGGCATATACTGCAAAGAATCCGGAAAGAGCAGGAGCAAACCGATATGAAAATAATGACCTTCAATACCCAGCACTGCCAAAATGTCCTGACCGGGGAGCTTGACTATCCTTTGATGGCGCAGACGGTGCTGGCGTGCGATGCGGATATTGTGGGGCTCAACGAGATGCGCGGGCGCGGCGTGCGGCGGGGATATGCGGATCAGACCAAAATCCTCTCGGAGCTGACGGCTCTGCCGTACCGCTATTTTGCAGATGCACTGGGCAGAGCCGGCGCACCGTATGGCAACGCGCTGCTGTCCCGCTATCCGATTCTGTACGCAAAAGCGGTGCCCATTCCGCTGCCGCATCCGAGAACAGGGGATCGGCGCTATGAGCCGCGGTGCATTTTGCATGCGGAAATATCGGGCGGCTATACCGTTTTGGTGACGCATTTCGGCCTGAACCGGGACGAGCAGGAGAACGCAGTGCGCGCGGTGACCGATCTGCTCGCCGGGGAAAAGTGCATTTTGATGGGGGATTTCAATGTGCTGCCCGACGATCCGGTGCTGCTGCCTATCCGTGAGCGCATGCGTGACGCGGCAGACGCTTTTTCGCAGCCGCTGTACAGCTGGCCGTCCGAGCATCCGACGAAAAAAATCGATTATCTGTTCGTCAGTCCCGATCTGAAGACGGTATCTGCCGACATCCCCGCAATTATCGCCTCCGATCACCGTCCGCACACGGCGGTGCTGGCTGAATGAGGCCAGAGCGGGCGCGCCTATACGAAGATGCAGCGGAGAGCTTCGTTTTTCATATATTTTTTACGTGATTTAACAAAAATATGATTTATTATTCCTGCATTTTGTGATACTATATAAGATAGGATGATATTTGAAAGTTCAAACCAACACAGAAGGAAGCGGTATTATGCGTAAAACAAAGATTATTTGCACCCTCGGACCTGCGTGCGACGACGAAGGGATCTTAGAGCAGATGTGTCTTGCCGGGATGAACGTGGCGCGTCTGAATTTTTCTCACGGCACGCATGCGGATCATCTCAAAAAAATCGAGATGGTGAAGCGCGTTCGGAAAAAGCTCGGTCTGCCGATCGCTATCCTGCTTGACACCAAGGGACCGGAATATCGGATCAAAACCTTTGCCAACGGCAAGGCCGTTTTGAAAGAGGGCGACCGGTTTGTCTTTACTTCACGCGAGGTGGAGGGGGACGAGCATTGCGTCGGCGTCAATTATGCGCGGCTGGCAAAGGATCTGGAGGTCGGCGACACGGTGCTGCTCAACAACGGTCTGATGCGGTTCCGCGTGGAGGAGTTGACCCGGACGGATGTGATTTGCCGGGTGGAAATCGGCGGAGAGCTGTCCAATCAGAAAAGCATGAGCTTTCCCGGCAAGGTGCTCAAGCAGCCTTATTTCAGCGAGCAGGATCAGAAGGATATTCTGTTCGGAATTGAAAACGATGTGGATTTCATCGCCTGCTCCTTTGTATCGTGCCGGGATGATGTGGAACAGGTCAAAAAGTTTGTGACGGCGCACGGCGGCGCGAACGTTGATATCATTGCAAAGATCGAAAACCGTTCCGGCGTGGAGAATTTCCGCGAAATCTGCGAGGCGTGCGAGGGCATCATGGTCGCGCGGGGCGACATGGGGGTGGAGATTCCGTTTGAGGAGCTGCCCGCCATTCAGAAGCATCTGATCACCGAATGCCGCCTGCTGGGCAAGCGGGTGATCACCGCGACCGAAATGCTGGAATCCATGATTCACAATTCCCGTCCCACGCGTGCGGAGATTTCCGACGTGGCAAATGCCGTATATGACGGCACCAGCGCGATTATGCTCTCCGGCGAAACCGCCGCGGGGCAGTATCCGGTGCTGACGGTTGAGACCATGTCAAAAATTGCACGGGAGGCGGAGCAGCATATTGATTATGAGCATCTGTTTCTCACCTCCAAATTCAAAATTAAAAACACCGTGGATGCGATTTCGCACGCGACCTGCGGCATGGCAATTGACATCGGCGCCAAGTGCATCGCCGTGTGCTCCATGTCCGGTTCGACGGTGCGCATGGTTTCGCGCTTCCGCTCGCCGGTGGATATTCTGGGATTGACCGTCAGCGAAAAGACGTGGCGGAAGCTGGCGCTGTCCTGGGGCGTGCTGCCGGTGCTGTGCGACGAGGTGTACGAGTCCATTGACGTGCTGTTTTATACTGCTAAGCGGATCGCAAGAGAGCGGTTTGCTTTGCAGAAAAACGATCGGATTGTCATCACAGGCGGTGCCTCCGGTTCCTCCGGCTCCACCAATCTGATCAAGGTAGAAACGGTTTGATATGAATATCGCATGAAAACAGTCCGAAGAGCGGGATGCGCGAGCGGTCAGGCATGACGGCAAGCGCAAAAAAAGCGAAAGCGCCCTCTTTTCGGACTGTACTGTTTTATATCGTGCGGGGCACGCCCGCTGCGCGCAAAACAAACATTTGTAAAACTACTTGAAAGGCGGGCAAAAAAGTGGTATACTGTATATAGTATATTATCGAAAAGTGCGGTGCGCGGCAGCGGACAAGCCCGGCATGTTGCGGGTGCCGGCGACGCGCAGCGGCAAAATACGGCAGGAAAGGAGGCGTGGCAATGTTCGACGGAATGAAAAAGGATGTGCGGCGTTACCGGGATATTTTGGGCAGAAATGTCAAGCTGTTCGTGCGGGACAGCGGCAGCGCTTTGCAGCAGCGGGCATGTCAGACCGGAGGCTATTTTGTCGGCGGGGGAACGGTTGCCACACCTCTGACAGGGTTCTCCTATGCGCCGCAGGTATATATCATTACGCCGGGCGCGGGAGACGACCGCCAGCGCGGCCAGATCATCGCGGTTTTGTTGCCTGCTGCTGACAGCCTGCAAAACGAGCCGATCCGCTTTGTGACGGCGCCGGAGGGCACGTTGCTGTTCGAGCCGGATCTCAAGGAGCTGCTGGGCGACGCGGAGGACTGGTCGAAAACCAGAGTGTATTGCCTGGATGAAAAGTCCTGCGGCGCGGTGCTGTATACCAAGCATGCCGGGCAGATTTATTATCTGCTGATCCGCAATCAGTCCGGTCAGATCGGATTTCCGAAAGGGCACATGGAATACGGCGAGAATGAGATTGAAACCATTGTGCGGGAAATCCGGGAGGAAACGGGGCTGGTTATTACGCCGGATATTTCTTTTCGGGAGGAATATGACTACATGCTTTGCGGTGTTATCCGAAAAAAAGCGGTTTACTGCATTGCGGAGTTTAATTATTACAGCGAAATCACGCTCGGCCGGGACGAGATTTTCGGGAAATGGCTTGTCACCTACGAAGAAGCGCGGAAAAAACTGATTTTCCCCAATGACAGGCGCATTCTGCAAAAGGCGCACCAGCGCATTCTGGGAATCCGATGACGGAAGAGGGCGGGATAATGACAGACACACCGTTTCCGATCGCGGAGCATGACGGATGCTTTTCCGTGCATTTTGCTCTGTATGCCGATCGGCTGGAATATGAGAACCCTGCGCTCGGCTACCGCAAGTGCCTGATGCTGGCGGATGTTGCGGGCTTTTCCGTGAGCCGGCAGCGCGGCGAACAGCTGCGCGTTGAGGTACGCTGCGCCCGCGCACAAAACGAAGCCTTCACCGTTGCAGACAACGATGAGGGAAATTTTCTTTTATGTGCCTTTGCAGAGCTTTGCGCCGGTTACCGCCGGCAGCTGCAGGCGCACGGCTACGCCTATGAAATTGATGTGAAAACCTGCTGGAATCGCACCGTGTACGCGTTTGTTCTGATGCTTTTCGGTGTGCTCTGTGCGGCAACTTTGTGGATTTGTCCGCTGGGATGGCAGATTCCAGCGGCGGCAAGCGCGGCGGCGCTGCTGCTGGCGGCGCTGTTTTTCTACCGTCGGCATACTTATCGGGATATGCTGTCCATCGGTGAGGTTTTTGATCTGGAACAGGACGATGAAAAACTGCAAATCAGTGTGTTGCACCGGGAGGAGAAGCGGCTGTCGGAATGTGCGCCGGCGGAAAAGTGCGCGGCGCAGCAGGAGAGACTGCGCCGGACCCTGGATGCGGTGACGCGCAGTACTGCGTCGGATGCCTCCTATGCGGTGAGGGTGATCTTATCCAAACTGGTGCGGCGGCGTGTGGGAGCCGATGCGGCGCACCTGACCGTGCAGCAGCTGCAAGCATTGCGGGAGCAGTGCGCGCGGCAGTGTGCCGGCGCGCCGACCGGCGAAGCGGAGGACAGACGTGCGTTGTTCGCTGCTTTGATAATAAAAACCGAACGGTATGAGCCGTGCAAAAAATGTGCCGGGGGCTATGTTTGGGCGACTGTCGAGAATACCGGCACGCGCCCGGTGGACGGCTTTTTGCTCGCGCGGGTGCGATGGGAAGGGACGCCGGTGGGAGACGGGTATTTGCTGCTGCCGCCCGGGGGCATTGCGCCCGGAGAGCGCTGCGTTTTGCACTGCGGGGTATCTCTGCCGCGCGTCTGTGAGGCGGAGCATACGGCAGTATGGTATGAGGCGGGGGAGCTTTGGCCTGTGGGACGCGATTTCTGATGCCGCATATCCGGCTCTGAAAAATATTTGATCGCGCGCCGTACGGCGCCGCATCTGCCGCTTGGCAGGCGATCATTTTTCATGATAACAGAAAACAGCGGGTATCCGATCAATCGGATACCCGCTGTTTGGTTCAATCGGGCAAAGCTGTGAAAAAACGGGAGGGCTGAAGCAATGAAGATGCAGGCCTATCGCTTTTTCAAGTTTTATGATGTCTGCGCGCCGGGCAGTGGGATCCGATACCAGTGGGCACCCAGAATTTTTCCCGTGTCGGACAGCTGCAATCCGCGGAGCAGAATGTGGTCTTCATATACCTCCACCAAATATCCTTCTCCCTGGGTCATGTCCAGCTCTGTGGTGCTCCAGTCAAAGCCGACGATGGTGCGGGGGCATGTGGCGCTGGGGACATGCACATAGAAGGTGCCCGCATCGGAACGGAAAACATTGACCTCCCGGTTGGGATAACAGTAGTTTTTCAAATCAGGCAGCTGATCGCAGTCAAACACAAAGTGACTGTGACCGCTGAAGGGTACGGTGTTGGGATATTGCTCCAATAGGGTTTGCAGCCGGAGTGCGTCTGCGCGCGTCTGCGGGTCGAGCGACAGGCCGTAGCAGGCGGTGCCGTTGGTCGCGTCTCCGCAAGTGTCTTTCAAGAAACTGTGGAAAAACAGGAAGGTGGTGCGCTCTTTGTTTTCCTCCAGCCGTTGCTCCAACCATGCGAACTGTTCCTCTGTCAGCACAGGCTCACCGGTTGCATCGTAGCTCCAGCGGAGCTGGTTGAGCAGAATGAAGGTGCAATCACCGATATCCACGGTATAGTCCAGATACGGACTGATGTTTTTGCGCTGATAGGGGCCGGTGTATGCGGCAGAATCTGCGGTTGCAGCCTGCCAGGGGCCTCTCTCTCCGTCCGGATAGCCGGTGAGAAGCGCGGCGCCGTTGTTGCTGACATCATGGTTGCCGGTGCATGCATAGACAGGAACGGTGGGGTGCAGCGAGGCAAAGCGGTCAAGCAGCCTGCGATAAGAGTCAAACTCATTCTGATAGCCGTATCCGGTCAGATCACCGGAGACGGCAATTGCCTGCGCGCCCATCCTTGCCAGGTCTTCCATGGCGCTGAGGGTGAAAGCAGCGCGCTGCTGAAGAGTACCGTTTGACGTGCTGTCTGAGGCGCGCAGATGAATGTCGGAAAGCACACCGAACACGGCAAGCGGCGACTGCACCGGCGGCAGCCGCTCTGCCGGAATATCATAATATGCAACAGTCTCTCCCTCCTGATTTACCGCGATCATTTGGGTGGCACCGGCGGGGATGGCAAGATGCGCGCCGATGTTTGTATTGTCCGGAAAATCGTTTGCCGTTCTTGTCTTGGGGCGAACCGTTCGATAGGGTGTGGAGTTTTCGAGAATGGCGCTGTTGCAGCCCCAGTAGATCTGATAGATGCCGCCCACGTTGGCGTATACATGCAAAACACCATTTGCGGCGCCCGGCGTGTCATCTGTAAAGGTGAAGGAAAGGGCGGAGCCGTCTGCGCCGGCGTGCCAGGCGGGGGATATGTTTTGCTCCAGATAGCGGTCATAGCGCAGCAGCATCGCGGCACATTCCGCGCGGGTGATCGGAGCGTCATTTTGCAAACAGCCTTGCTCATCGCCCAGAATGATGTTGTAGCCAACCGCCCAGGAAAATACCTTCCAACGCGTTTGATCCAATGCAGCGGCGTCGCAAAACGCCGTCAGATCACCCTCGGCGGCGGTGTTTTCATTGCGGTATTGTGCAAAGCGAAACAGCGCGTCTGCCGCCTCTCCCCTCATCACCGCCGCATCGGGGGAGAAACAGCCGTCAGAATCCGTCTCCATGATATTTTCCTGCACAGCCCATCGCACGCTCTGCGTATACCAAGCGTCAGCCGGAACATCCGTCGGGGCGTCTGCCACGGCGGTGCTGCTGCCGGCTGCCCGCCACAAAACCGTGGCAAGCATCGCGTGGCTCATGGTGCTGTCGGGACAAAAAACAGCCTCGCCCATCCCGCAAAAATATCCCTGCTCGGTGACATATTCCACAGCCTGAGCATACCAATCCTCCGTGAAAATATCCCGGTAAAGAGATGATTGTCCGGCGGAGGGGAAAACTGCGCTGGACAGCATGATTGCTGCGGCGGCAAGCACAGCGGCACAGG
>DBGFNI010000066.1:0-9458 GCA_048527645.1 Eubacteriales bacterium
AACCTCAGCAAGATCTTTTTTATAATAGAAGTACTTGGTCACTTCCAAAAGCGCGGCGCCTACTGCAACCGTGAGCAAAACAAGCCGAAGCAAAAGTGAACCCGGCGCATACAGTCCCAATACAGCGCCGAAATTCGGGAGCAAAAAGCAAAGCGCAAGAAATTCCAGCATCAGCAAAAAGTATAGTACAAAGATACCGCTGAAGCGGACGCCGCGCCGGAACAGCCAACGGTCACGCTTGTAGCACAGCAGCACCAGCAGCTGCATCACGCAGGCAGCCAGAAATGCGGCGCCGCCGCGCGCCAAAGCGCCGGGAGGATTTGCAAACAGGAGCGGCACAAAATACACAAACAGCGACGGCAAAGCCCAGATCAGCGCAAACAGCGTGCAGTAGCGGAACATCCTGCCGGGATGCTGCAGCAGATCCTTCGCGCTGTTTCGCATTGCGAGAACCTCCTCTTCAACCGGCCGCTCAAATGCGAAAATGAACACACTGAGCAGATCAAAGATCAGCCCCCAAACGGCAAGTTGGACCGGGGTGATCAGGCTGACGGAGCAGACAGCGGAAACCACGACAAGCAGCAGACGCGCAATCTGTGAGGTGAAGAGATAGCGCACGACATTCATCAGGTTGCGATCAATCAGCTTTGCCCCTGCAATCGCATCTGCTATCGCGTTGAAGCCGCCGTTTCCCTTCGCGTCCACATCGGACACAATGACATCGCTGGCAAATTTCAAAGCTTCACAGCCCTGATGCGCATAGATATCTGCGGTGGAAGCGGTGACAAGATCATTGTTTACCGCGACAACGCCGCGCCGCCGACCGGCGGAAATCGTGATGCTGCGCGTGAAGGTTACATTTGCCTGCCGCATCATTTGCAGATCAGACAGATCGTGACCGAGAAAGCCGACACGCTCGCCGTTTAAGCGCAGATTGTGAATCACTTCGCTTTGCTGCGCCGCGGTCAGACCGCAATACATTTTATAGTATGACACAGCCTGCTGTTTTATGTCAGGAACCAGCGCCTCATAATCCGCACGCTGCAATACCTCGCCGTCGTCACGGATGATACCGAGATGCTTGGCGAAATAATAGTTTTCTTCACTGCCGTTTTCTGCAAGGAGGATGAGCTTGATCCCTGCGCGGCGGCATTTTTGAATGCTTTGTCCCACACCCCGCAAAAACGGCACGCGAAACACCACAAAGCCCTCAAATACCATATTTTGTTGCAGCGTATCGGCAAAGCGGAGATTGTTATAGGCCGATTTTTTCGATGCGATAGCAACAATATGCATTGTCTGACGCGCCAATTTACGATAAAGATTGATCAGCCGGTTTCTCGTTTTCTCATCCAAGATACGGGTTTCACCACCGGAGACATATGTTCCGCAGCGGCTGAGAATGTCCATCGGTCCGCCCCGCACAATCGCCGTAACTTCCTGCCCATGCCGTACAAGAGAGGTAAAAAACCGACTGTTTTCACCCTTTTCCAGGTGATCCAGCAGTGGATATTCTCGGTCAAGCTGGCTGTTATACAAATTCATTTTTTTCGCCATGGCGATGATGGAGACATCCTCTGTGCTGCGCTTGGCATACTGTTCTCTGTCTGCGATCACGTTGGGGCCGTACTGCCCAGTGGAAAGAAGCGCATAGAGTGCAATGCGTTCCATTTTCCATTTCGCCTGCGTATCGACCACTTTGTAGGTATGATTGGAGGTACAAATCAGCTCTGCGTCATATTCCTTGGCAGTGAAAACCCCTTCTTTTGGCAGGACAAGACAGGTCAGCTGACGCAAACGGTCGATGGCAATCGGCTTTTTGATCACATAGCCTGAATTTACATCACGATATTTTCGGATGCCGCCGTATATTCCGCAAGCAATCACAATGCAGCCAAACGGCACAAGCATCTCACTCATGGAAGAAACGGCATAGGAAAGGGACATCAGAAACGCGTCAAAGAGTCTGACACCGCCGTGAAGCACCAGATGAAGTGCTGTCAGCAGAAAAATAACGCCGAGCATGCACAGACTCCAGATTCTGCTGAACCGACGCAGCGATTCCATCGCACTGATTTTTTCGTGGGAAATGACCGGTGCGTTCTTGCCCAGCACACACACCAGCGCGTCCTCTCCGGTTTCGACCACAATCCCCGTTGCCTCACCCTGCACGACCAGCGTTGAGGCATATGCCATGTTTGCACACAAATCAGGTGAGACCTGCGCTGCATACATCACAGCGGCATTCTTTTCCGTAAAGGTCTGCACATCAAACAGATTGTCTTCCTGCGTGACAAAATGCTCCGATGCGATCAAACGCAGATCGGCGGGCACGATATCGCCCTTGTGTAAAAAGACCAAATCGCCGCGTACCAGCTTTTTCTGCTCGACCATGTAGATTTTCCCCTCGCGCATCACGCGCACGACAGGGAGAGTGTAGCGCTCCATACTCTCCAGCATTTGCTGCGAACGGATGTACACCCCAACGGACAGAATGAGATAAAACAGTACGATGTAAGCCAGCAGCGCCGCTGAAGAATACACGTCAAATGCGGCAGCGATCAGCGCGACTGCAAGCAGAAGAATCGTCGTGAAATCCAGCAGGATACGTTTCAACCCGTCGTAGAAGAGATTTCTGGAGATCGGATATATGATATTGTCGCCGTCACGGCGCAAGGCTGCCTTCAGATCGCGGCGTTTCATGCCGTTTTTCAGATCTGTGTGCAGGATTCTTGCCGTTTCATCAGGGGTAAGCTGATACCAGAGATTCTTTTTCATAAAATGCCCCGTCCGGTCATCTGCGCGGCACAAGCATGAAGCTTATACCTCGATGCACAGTGTTTCATTTCCGTTTTCGTCTGTTTTGGTCGAAATCGTCACATTGCGAATCGACATTTGATAACTGTTGATAATATGAGACGCAATCGCATCCTCCACATGCGTCTGGATATACCGGCGCATATTGCGCGCGCCGTACTTTGTGCTGAAGGACTCTTTTGCAATGAGCTCCAGCGCCTGCTGCGTATACACCAGCGTAATGTCTTTTTCATTCAGCGTGGTCAGAAGCTGTCCGAGCATGATTTTCGCTATCTGAACAAAATCCTGCTCCGTCAACTGGCGGAAGGTGATGATTTCATCCACGCGGTTAATGAATTCCGGCCGCAGAAAGCTGAGCAGCGCCTTTTCCGTCCGGTCACGCGCCTGTTGCTTGGCGCTTGCGCCGAATCCCACCGGATTTGCGCCGGTATTGTTTGAACCGGCGTTGGTCGTCATGACGATCACCGTGTTTTCAAAATTGATTTCCTTGCCGTGCGCATCGGTGATTTTGCCCTCGTCGAGAATCTGCAAAAGAATGTTCATCACATCGGGATGCGCTTTTTCAATCTCGTCAAACAGGACGACGGAATAAGGCTTGCGGCGGATTTTCTCCGTCAGCTGTCCGGCGTCGTCATATCCGACATATCCGGGAGGTGAGCCGATGATACGCGACACGGCGTGCTTCTCCATAAACTCAGACATATCCAGACGGATCAGCGCCTCGGGTGTGTTGAACAAATCCGTTGCAAGATTTTTCACCAGTTCCGTTTTTCCGACGCCGGTCGGGCCGGCAAAGATGAAGGAAACCGGCTTGCGCACCGGCGTGACACCGGCACGGTTGCGCTTGATGGCGCGCACCACCGCGCTGACCGCCTCATCCTGCCCGATGATATGCTCGCGCAGACGATCCTCCATTTTATCCAGACGCTCAAATTCACTCTCCGTAATGGAGCTTGCGGGAATCCCGGTCCAAATCTCGATGACCTGGGCAAGGTCTTCCCCACTCAGAGCAACCTCATCGCGCTGCTTCTGCAAAGCAGCGATTTTTTCCTCCAGCTTCAGTTCGGAGGATTTCAATTCTGCCAAACGCTGATAGCGTTCCTCCGTATGCTCCGGGGAGGGGTTCTCTTCGTTTTGCAGTCCTTCCTCTTCTGTGCGGAGCTGCGCCAGCGCCTCCTGCGCCTCATTCCACTCGCGGATGACGGGCGCGTGCAGTGAAACATACGCTGCCGCCTCATCCAGCAAATCAATTGCCTTGTCCGGCAAGAAACGGTCGGTGATATACCGCTCGGACATGATAACCGCTTTTTTCACGGAATCGCGCGGAATCTTGATGCCATGGAAGTTCTCGTAGTATTCCTTGATTCCCTCCAGAATTTCAACCGTATCGGCAACGGAGGGCTCGTTGATCATAATCGGTTGGAAGCGCCGCTCCAAAGCGGAATCCTTTTCAATATACTTGCGGTATTCCGCAAGCGTTGTGGCGCCGATCACCTGAATTTCGCCGCGGGAGAGCGCCGGCTTGAGAATATTCGCCGCGTTCATGCTGCCCTCGGCATCCCCCGCACCGGCAAGGTTGTGCACCTCATCGATGACAAGAATGACATTGCCCAGCGCCTTGACCTCTTCGATCAGTCCCTTCATGCGGCTTTCAAACTGTCCGCGGAACTGCGTACCTGCCACAAGCGAGGTCAGATCCAGCAGATGCACCTCTTTGTTTTTGAGTTTATACGGCACATCTCCCTGCACGATCTTCAGCGCAAGCGCCTCGGCAATCGCCGTTTTGCCTACGCCCGGCTCGCCGATCAGGCAGGGATTGTTTTTCTGACGGCGCGAAAGAATCTGGATCATCCGCGCCAGTTCCCGTTCGCGTCCGATCACCCGGTCTAGCTGACCGGAGGCCGCTTTTGCGGTCAGATCCATACAATAGCTGTTCAAATACTTTTTCTTGCGGGAATGCTTTTTTTCCTGCTTTTCCCCATCGCTGCTGCTTTCATTTTTCGGCATACGGATCGGCGAGCCGCCCGTCATACCGGCAAACAGTTTTCCAAAATCAACCGCAGGTGCTCTGCCCGTGTCATTTTCACTGTCCGCCCCTTCCCCGTCGGTTTCGTCCTCATCCGTCGGGATCAGCCCGCCTGCCTGAATCATTTCAGACATTTCATTGTCCATCTGATCCAGCGCCTCGTCATCAATCCCCATTTTGTTCAAAATATCATTCACAGGCCGAATGCCAAGCTCCTTGGCACAACGCAGGCAAATGCCCTCGTTGACCGTTTTATCGCCGTCAAGACGCGTAACAAACACAACCGCCATACGTTTATGGCATCTTGCACACAATTCCATCGTTTCATTTCCTTTCCGAATTCATTGAAGTCAATCAAAGCCGATTGAGGCAAACGGACTAATTGACTGACAGTCTTCCCCAAGCATCGAGGAGAAAACGGTACAAATATGTTTTCTCGGTAAAACCGGAGACAAATACTTTCGGCAGCTTTTCCGAGAGCAGCAACGAAAAGCAATCAATCAGAACTGCCAGACCGAATACCACAACCAAGCCCAGAGCCAAGCCGAGCAATCCGCCGAGCAGATGGTTCGCACCGTGAATCAGCGGAAGCTTGTCGACAATGCCGAGCGCTTTGGACAGCACATATAGAATCACTTTTACCACAAAGAATGTGATAACAAATAGAATATCGAAAGCAATTCTCTGGGACGCGGTCTGGATCAGGGTGCTTTGCAGCGCGTCTCCGGAGGTTACTTCTTGCAAAACAGCGGGATCCAGACCGAACTGCTGCAATAGCTGCTGCAACGCTTCACTCTGTTCCTGCAGCGCACCGGACAGATCGGGAATCGAAAGCTGCTGCAAGCGCTGTGCAAACGTCTCCTCCATCCGCGGCTCAATCAGCGAATGGCTCAGCTGCGGCGCAAAAGCTTTTGCACAGATGAAAGCCAGCAAAAACGCAACGACAAAAGAAACCAGCATAAAAACCGTGTACAGCAATCCCTTGCTGTAACAATAACGCATACAAATCAAAAGGACGAGCAACAGTATGATATCAATGATCCACGCCATCATCTTTCTCCTTTTTCACAATCAACAAATTATCGTGCCTCTCTTCACGGTGACACAACCGAGGCGGCAGCATGAAACGCCGTCAGAGACATCACTTCGGTTTTTCCCTGCATGCGGATCAGCAGATCGTTGTCCGTGACCAACAGCCCCTGCGCACCGTCGGAGATCTCCAATGAGCTGACTGTTCCCGTCGCGGGCTCAACGCACAGAATCTCACGCGCCATCAGAAAGTAAAACACGCCGTTGTTCTGTGTGCAATCCGCGATTTCTCCGTGCAGCGCACCACGATATAAAATTTCCCCTTTGTCATCTAAAATGGTGACCTCGTGGTCAGAGCCGACAACATTGCGGTTCAGCGCAAAATAAGAATATTCTCCCAGTGTCTGTGCAGAGACGGGGCTGAAGCCGTCAAAGGAATGCTGCGCAAGCACCTTCAGATTCTCATCATAAAAGTATACGCCGCAATCTGTGAATAATACCAACTTGTCTTTCCCGGTATAATGCAGAGAAAGCGGGACTTCATTTTGCAGCGAAAGCTCCTGCTTGACCTGCTCGGAATCCGTGCGGTAGAGGCTCAGCACCATTGTGCAGCTGCCGTCAAGATTGGAATACAGCGAAGCGGCGGCAAATTCTCTGCCGTCCGGTCGGATCGCCGCGCCGAACAGATATTTATCCGGCGAGGACCATTGATAAATCATCTCAAAATCCGCGTCGTATATGTTGATCATCGAGCGGTATTCCATAGATTTGGTACCGATCAGATAATATCCCTTTTCGCTGACACAGGCAAAGCTGATGGGATAGTCCAGGGTTTCTTCGTGCAGGCAGGTAAGAGAATTATAGATCTGATAATTGTTTGAACCGATGCTGTATACCAAAAACATGTCGCTGTTGCAGACGCAAAGCGGTGCGGGGTTGCTTTTTTCCACAGAGAGAATACTGTCCCCGTTCAAATCATACAGTCCGATTCGGTCGGGATCCACCAATACAAGCCCTCCCTTGAACAGCGCCGCGTCGGTGACGGAGGTAGAATCGTATTTGATGGTGCTCACAGAGTCAGACTGCGCCTGTCTGGTATCCAGATAACGCAAAAAATAGCGCATGTTTTCAATCGTGATGCTATCCCGGAACAAAACAACCATCGCAACTAAAAAGCTGATCAGAAGAATCACAAAAAGAATTTTAATGCGGCGAAAACGGTTTGCAAGCCGCTGAGACGGACTTTCAGATTTGGTCGCGGTTTTCTCAGGCGCATTGCCGTCCGGCTGCACGCCCGGTTGTGTTCGCTCTTTCACGCGGATTCCTCCCCTCTTTCTCTCACGCTTCTTTTACCGCCGCCTTGGCGGGATCCGGTTCCGCTCTGTATAGATACAGTCCGTGCGCCGGAGCCGTAAAGCCCGCCATCGCACGGTCGCCGCCCGCCAGTGCGCGAACCAGCTTTTCTTCCGTGATCCGTCCGGCAGAGATATCAAGCAGTGTGCCGGTCATGATCCGAACCATATGGTATAAAAAACCGCTGCCGCGCACGCGAAAACGAACCAGCTCGCCCTCTCGCGTCACCTCGGCCTCGTATATCTGCCGAACGGTGTCAACGGTATCACTCCCTGCCGCCATGAAAGCTGAAAAATCATGCTCTCCGATAAAATGTGCGGCACAGCGCTGCATAACCGTCAATTCCGGCGGCTTTGTGACATGCAGCGCACGCTTTTCCAAAAAAGGATCCCGTTGCTGCCCGGTGTGAATCAGATAAACATACTCCTTAAACAATAGGTCATGTCTGACATGGAAGCTGTCCCTGACACGGCAGGCAGACTGCACGGCAATGTCGGACGGCAGGCAGGCGTTTAGCGCATACGGGATACGCTGCGGCGGAATATCCGGCTGCTGGGGACCCGTCTGATAGGTCAGCTTGAAATCCAGCGCATGTACACCGCTGTCCGTCCGGCTGCATCCGACCACGTCAAGGCGCGTCCCATAGACGTGCTCCAATGCATCCTGTACCCTCTGCTGAACGGAAACACCGTTTGGCTGCACCTGATAGCCGCAGTACGCACTGCCGTCAAAGCGAAGCGTCAGCAACCATTTCATGATACTCCTCCAGATCAAATCAAATTCAACAAGATCACCAGCGTGCCGAACAGCGCCATCCCGGCCAAAAAGCAAAAATCGTATGCGTGAAAATGCAGACGGTTCATTTTAGTTCTGCCCGTTCCTCCGCGATAACACCTGCACTCCATTGCCACCGCAAGCTCGGTTGCGCGGTTGATTGCAGAGATAAACAGCGGCACCATGATCGGGATCAGCGCTTTTGCACGCTTGAGCAGACTGCCGCTTGAAAAGTCCGCGCCGCGGGATTTCTGTGCGTTCATGATTTTATCCGTCTCCTCCACAAGCGTGGGGATAAAGCGCAGCGCAATCGTCATCATCATCGAAAACTCGTGCACCGGCAAATGCAGCTTTTGCAGCGGTGCGAGCAGACTTTCCAGTCCGTCGGTCAGCGCAATGGGCGAGGTGGTATAGGTCAGCAGAACGCCCGTTCCGATTACCAGCGTCACAATCCGCACGATCATAAACAGTGCAAACCGAATGCCCTCCGGGTAGATATGGATAAACTTCCATTCGATCAGCGGAACCTCACCGCCCGTCCAGAAAACATTGATCATAGCAGTGAAAACGATAATGAACAGAATGGGCTTCATCCCGCGCAAAATCAGGCGCACAGAAAGACTGCTGAGCATGATCAGAACAAAAGCGCTGCACAAAACCGCCGCATACGACGCAACGGATTTTGCAAGAAAGATCCAGACAATATATAAAACCGTCAGGATGATTTTCATCCGCGGATCCAGTTTGTGGAGAATCGAATTTCCCGGGAAATACTGTCCCAGTGTCAAATCTTTGAGCATAGTACTATTTGTTTACCTGTTCTTTTTTTCCAAAAGCGCGATGATTGCATCATACGCCTGCTGTACACTGAAAACGCTGCGCGGCACATCAAAGCCCGCGTCTGCAAGACCGTTTGCAACACGGGTGATCTGCGGAACATTCAGCCCCATCTGCACAAGCGCCTCCCCGTTTGCAAAAACATGTTCCTTGGTGTCATGGTCAATCAGCTTCCCGTTTTTCAAAACGGCCAGCCGATCGGCATACACCGCCATATCTTCCATGGAATGGCTGATGATAATCATGGTTTTTCCCGTTTTTTCCTGATATGCGCGGATACCGCCGAGAATTTCGCGTCTGCCGCGCGGATCCAGCCCCGCTGCCGGCTCGTCCAGCACCAGAACCTCCGGCTCCATCGCCATAATCCCGGCGATGGCAACACGCCGTTTTTGTCCGCCGGAGAGTTCAAACGGCGATTTGGAAAGCATTTCGCCGCTGATGCCGCAGAATTTTGCGCTTTGCATCACGCGCCGCCGAATCTCCTCTTCATCCAGCCCCATATTGGTCGGACCATATGCAATGTCCTTCAAAACAGTTTCTTCAAACAACTGATACTCCGGGTATTGGAAAACCAGCCCGACACGCGTGCGAATCTTCTGCATCTGCTTGGGATCCTGCCAGA
>DBGFNI010000067.1:0-13115 GCA_048527645.1 Eubacteriales bacterium
TTTGTGAGGGGGGCGTATCATCGCCGCGGGATCGGCACAAAACTGTTTCGATATGTACTGAAAACATACCCGAATCAGGCCATAACGCTGAATGCATCGCCTTACGGCTTGCCGTTTTATACAGCGCTTGGCTTTGTCCCCACAGATGAAGAACAAACCGTAAACGGCATATGCTTTACACCGATGATTTATCCGGGAGAAAAAAGAAAAACAAATGAACGTTACATATGAACACAAACCCGCCATGACTTTGATCGGCTTTTCCACCGCCATCCGTCCGGAGGAGGGCTATATCAAGTGCCCTGCGTTTTGGGATAAGGCATACAACCGGAAATACG
Source organism: Eubacteriales bacterium (assembly GCA_048527645.1). Lineage (GTDB taxonomy): Bacteria > Bacillota > Clostridia > Oscillospirales > CAG-272 > HGM12669. The sequence continues at coordinate 339 of DBGFNI010000067.1, forward strand.
CAAGACTTTGGCGGACCATGCAGCCCGAAACGCCGATTGCAAAAGCAGAAGATGAGAACGAATGCGATGCGGCTGAAATCATTTCGACCATGACACGGACGGGAATCCTCTGAGGGTATTGCGTTCGTCACTGTATCAATAATGAACCAAGAGAAAGGAGAAAAAGATTGAAATGGCAAATGCAATTACCTGTCTTCGGATCCTGTTATCCTTGGTTCTCCTGCGGTTAAAGTTTCTCTCGTTTCCGTTTTACACGCTGTACGTCCTTTGTGGTTTGACGGACATTGCCGACGGATACATCGCGCGAAAAACGCATACACAGTCAGCGCGCGGGGCACGGCTCGACAGCATTGCGGACATGGTGTTTGTTGCAATCTGTGCAATACGGTTTGTCCCGACGCTTACACTCAAACCGTGGATTTGGGGATTGATCGCAGTGATCCTGCTTGTAAAACTGACCAATCTGGTATGCGGATTTGTGTTGCAAAAAAAGCTTTGCTTTCTGCATACAACAGCAAATCGGCTGACAGGGCTGATGCTTTTTGTGCTTCCGCTGACAGTCCGTTTTGTCGCTGTCAATATTGCTGCAGTTCCGGTCAGCATCGTTGCGCTGTTTGCAGCGGTGCAGGAGGGGCATTTCATCCGAACGGAGAAGAATCTCGATGCAGGCCGAACCGCAGCGACTGAGAAGGTGAAGAAAGATGAATGATAAAGCTTTGACCGTAAGAAAATATCGATCCGGTGATGAATATGGAATTGCGGATGTTGTCAGCAAAACGCTCCGTGCGCGCAACAGTAAGGATTATCCCCCCCAATTCATACAGAAAAACGTGGATGAGCATTCTACCGAAATCATTGCAGAGCGGGCAAACGGCACGCAACATATGTATGTTGTCTGTGACGGTGATGTTATTGTCGGCTGCGGGGCGATTGACGGCTATTGGGGCAGTAAAACCGAGAGTTATCTGATGACAGTGTTTGTGCTGCCGGAATATCAGAGAAAGGGAATCGGAAGAAAAATTATGCAGACGCTGGAAGCGGATGCGTATTTTTTGTGAGCGTGGAGAACTGAGGTCGGTTCATCCGTTGCCGCGGTGGATTTTTATCGCAACCTGAGATATGTATCGAAAAATGGCGTTGTGATACCCTTGGTTGTTTTTCGTTACAACGATCTTTGCAATTTACCATTCGTTCACGAATGGTTCACAAGGTTGTGGTAAACTAATCAAACAGAAAAATCGGCCGATTCCGTCTGCCGATCAATTAAAGAGAGGATGTATTATGACACTTGTGATTTTGGCTGCCGGAATGGGCAGCAGATACGGTGGCTTGAAACAAATTGATCCCATCGGTCCCTGCGGGGAATTCATTATTGATTTTTCGATTTATGACGCGTTGGAAGCAGGCTTTGACAAGGTTGTTTTCATTATTAAAGAAGAGAACTACGATATTTTCCGCAAGACCGTCGGCGCACGGATTGAAAACCGTGTGCAGGTTGAATATGTCTTTCAGGATATCCGGGCACTGCCCGCAGGGTATGCGGTTCCGGCGGAGCGCGTAAAGCCGTGGGGCACGGCGCATGCTTTGCTTTGCGCAAAAGACGCGGTGAACGATCCGTTTTTGGTGATCAATTCCGATGATTTTTACGGCCGCGATTCTTATCTGAAAATGGCGCAATTCTTAGCTGACAGCGTATCCGGAAAGAAGGACGGGGGCAAATTGCAGATGGCGATGTGCGGCTTTGTCCTGAAAAACACGCTGTCTGAAAACGGCCATGTCGCGCGGGGCGTGTGCGAGACAAACGCGCAGGGGCATCTCATCGGCGTTACGGAGCGCACCAAGATTCAGCGCAATCAAGGCGTTACACAGTATTATGAGGAAGAAACCGGCTGGACGGACGTTGATGAAAACAGCGTGGTTTCCATGAACATGTGGGGCTTTACGCCGGAGATATTTGATATCATCGAAAAGGACTTTCCCGCGTTTCTCGATCAGATGAAGAATCCGTTGAAGGACGAGTATTTTCTTCCTTTGGTCGTGCAGAACATGATCGATGCGGGAATCGCTGATTTCACGGTTGTTAAAACCATGTCAAAATGGTACGGCGTGACCTATCAGCAGGACAAGGCCACTGTGCAGGAGTTTATTGATCGGAGTATTGCCGACGGAGTTTACCCGAAAGGACTGTGGAACTGAGCATGAATCGTAAAGCAATGTCAGAGCAAGATGTGCGTGACGTCATCGGCAATTTTCAGATAGAAGGGACATTTATGTCCTTTCGCCCGATCAACGACGGACATATCAACTGCACCTACGCCGTTAGTTTCACGCAGACGGGCGGTGATGTGAAGCGATATGTGCTGCAGGCGGTCAACACCTCGATTTTCCGTAATCCGGTGGAATTAATCGAGAATATCCGCAGCGTCACGGAATTTCTGCGCAAAAAAATTGCGGCACAGGGGGGCGATCCCGAACGTGAGACGCTGCAGCTGGTGCCTGCCGCCGATGGCAAATATTATTTTGAGAATGAGGCGGGCTTTTGGCGAGTCTACCGTTATATTGAGGGCGCAATCGCTTATCAGAGCGCGGAAAAGCCTGTGCTGTTCCGCAATTCCGCCGTGGCGTTCGGTCGGTTCCAAAAGCTTTTGGCAGATTATCCGGCACAGACGCTGCACGAGACCATTCCGCAGTTTCATGACACGCCCAAGCGTTACCGCAATTTTCACGCGGCGCTTGCAACAGACAAAGCCGGCAGAAAAAAGGATGTGGAGAAGGAAATCGCGTTTTATCTGGAGCATGAGAAAATCGCGGATACCATCACCTCCAAAATAGCCGCCGGAGAAATCCCGCTCCGCGTGACCCACAACGATACCAAACTCAACAATATCATGATGGACGCGGTCACAGACGAGGCGGTCTGCGTGATTGATCTGGATACGGTCATGCCCGGATCTGCGTTGTACGATTTCGGTGACAGCATCCGCTTCGGTGCGTCCTCCGGAAAAGAGGATGAAAAGGATATTGACTCCATTTTTATGCGTGAGGATCTTTTTGAGGCGTACACGGAGGGGTATCTCTCCCAGGCGCGCGATTCGCTGACCGAGCGGGAGATTTCGCTGCTGCCGATGGGCGCGGTGCTGATGACGCTGGAGTGCGGCTTGCGATTTTTGACCGATTATCTTGACGGCGACACTTATTTTGCTGTGCACTATCCCGGTCAAAACCTTGACCGTACACGCACGCAGGCAAAGCTTGCTTGGGATATGGAGCAGAAGTATGCGCGCATGGAGCAGATCGTTGCGCGTTATGCCGCAAAATAAATGCACAAAAAAGCCGGTTCCGCACAGCGGAATCGGCTTTTTGCAGGGCAAAGATACTATATACCGCCAGTTTCTTATCGGATTGTTAACATTTTTCTTCCGGTTCGTGCTATTGACTTTTTTTTCGCTTCATGATATAATGCATACGAAAGATAACTTTTTTCGCGACTGACGGATTTTTTGGTGGAGCAACCACCGGGAAGCGAAAAATTGTAGCCGGTTTCCGCCGGTTTGCCGACCGTCTGGGCAATCCTATCTGAAACGGGGTAGGAGTGCCCTTTTTTCGTGGAAAAACAGACCGGGAACTGTCTGAAAGCCGGCGGAAACGTCAAAACTCAAACGGATGAATAAAATCAACGAAAGGGAGATTCCGATATGAAAAAAGTTGCAATCATCATGGGCAGCGACAGCGATCTGCCTGTTGTACAAAAAGGAATTGACACGCTGCGTGCCTACGGCGTCCCGTTTACCGTGCATGTCTATTCGGCGCACCGCACCCCTGCCCAAGCGGCAAAATTTGCTTCGGAGGCTGAAGGCAACGGCTACGGCGTGATCATCGCAGCAGCCGGAATGGCGGCACATCTGGCGGGCGCATTGGCGGCGCAAACGACGCTGCCGGTGATCGGAATTCCCTGTAAATCAAAATATCTTGACGGTATTGACGCGCTGCTCTCCACGGTACAAATGCCCTCCGGTATTCCGGTGGCGACTGTGGCGATTGACGGCGCTGTCAATGCCGCTTTGCTTTCTATTCAGATTTTGGCGCTTTCTGACGCGGAGCTTGCTTGCAAGCTCAAAAACGCACGCGCCGAAGCGTCGGAGAAGGTTTTGCAAAAAGACGCGGCGATCAACGCCTCGTTTTCCGAATGATAGAATAACAATACACAGCAATGACGGAGCTTGGAGGAAAAACAATGGAAAAGAAAGAACAGCTGTATGAGGGTAAGGCAAAAAAAGTATTTGCGACAGATGATGACAGTCTGGTGATCGTATCGTACAAGGATGACGCCACGGCGCTGGACGGCTTGAAAAAGGGTACCATCTCCGGCAAGGGTGCGATCAACAACCGCATGTCAAACTTTTTGATGCAGATTCTGGAAAAGAACGGCGTTCCCACCCATTTTGTGCAGGAGCTGAGCGAGCGGGAAACCGTGGTGAAAAAAGTGGAAATCGTGCCGCTGGAGGTCATCATCCGCAACATTTCCGCCGGCTCCTTTGCAAAGCGCTACGGTGTGGAGGAGGGCATTGTCTTTGCATCTCCCACCATTGAGTTTTCCTATAAAAACGATGCGCTGCACGACCCGCTGATCAACCGTTACCACGCGCTTGCGCTGGGTCTTGCCACCGCGGAGGAGATCGACACCATCGAGACGCTGGCGTTCCGCGTGAATACGGTTTTGAAAGCGTATTTTGCAAAGCTGGGTGTAAAGCTGGTTGATTTCAAGCTGGAGTTTGGCCGTACTGCGGACGGTACGATCGTTCTTGCCGATGAGATTTCACCCGACACCTGCCGTTTTTGGGACAGTGAAACCAACGAAAAGCTGGACAAAGACCGTTTCCGCCGCGACATGGGCGGGGTCGAAGACGCGTATCAGGAAATGATGCGCCGCGTGCTCGGAGAATGATTTTGCACCTTTGCGGGAATGGACGGGTGTTTCCGTTTGTGCCGCTTTTGAAGGGCGCACGGGGCAGGGGCGATTCGCTTGCTGAACTGCCGCCGTGCCCGGATAAAACAATTTATGCCGCTGCGGCGGCAGAATGGAGATAACAGTGAAAAATTCAAGTTCTGAAAGCTATGCACGCGCCGGTGTGGATATCACCGCAGGTTACCGTGCGGTAGAATTGATGAAAGCGCACATCGCCAGAACCGTTACATCCGGTGCGGACACCGACATCGGGGGATTCGGCGGTTTGTTTGAACTCGATTTGCAGGGCATGCCCCGCCCGGTGCTGGTTAGCGGTACAGACGGCGTCGGCACAAAGCTCAAGCTCGCCTTCCTCATGGATCGGCACGACACGGTCGGGATTGACTGTGTTGCCATGTGCGTCAACGACATCATCTGCTGCGGGGCAAAGCCGTTGTTCTTCCTTGATTACATCGCCTGCGGGAAAAACGTCCCGGAGCGGATTGCCGATATTGTGAAGGGCGTTGCAGAGGGATGTGTGCAGGCAGGCGCTGCGCTGATCGGCGGGGAAACCGCAGAAATGCCAGGCTTCTATGATGAAAAAGAATACGATCTGGCGGGCTTTTCCGTCGGAGTTGTGGATAAAAGCAAGGTTTTGGATAAGAACACCATGGTGCCGGGCGATGTGATGATCGCGTTGCCCTCCAGCGGTGTGCACTCCAACGGCTTTTCGCTGGTGCGCCGAGTATTTGATGTGGAGCATGCGCGGCTTGACGCCCCGGTGGCGGAGCTGGGCGGGAAAGGACTGGGCGAGACGCTTTTGACCCCGACCAAAATCTATGTCAAGCCGATGCTTGCGCTGTTTGACAAGGTGCGTGTCAAGGGCGTTTCCCATATTACGGGCGGCGGCTTTTACGAAAACATCCCGCGCAGTCTGAAGGACGGCCTGTGTGCAAAGATCGAGAAGAGCGCCGTGCGCATTCTGCCGATCTTTGATCTGTTGGCAAAGACGGGGAACATTCCGCAGCGCGATATGTTCAATACCTTCAACATGGGTGTGGGCATGTGCGTCGTGGTTGCCAAAGAGGATGCAGATCGTGCGCTGGAGGTTCTGCATGCCGCCGGCGAGCAGGCGTACATCATCGGCGAAACCGCGGCGGGTGACGACGGGGTGATGCTGTTATGACGTTGGAAAAAGCAAGAATCGCGGTGTTCGTATCGGGCGGCGGCACAAATTTGCAGGCGCTGATTGACGCGCAGGGAGCGGGGAAAATTCCCAGCGGCGAGGTTTCGCTTGTGGTTTCCTCCAATCCCCAGGCATACGCGCTCACCCGTGCAGAAAATGCGGGGATTCCCACGGTCACCGTCTCCAAAAAGGAGTGCGGCTCGCAGGGAGCGTTTGAGGCTGCGATTATTAAAATACTGATCGAAAAGAAGATTGATCTGATTGTGCTGGCAGGCTTTATGAGCATTCTGACCGAGAGCTTCACATCCATTTATCCGCGGCAGATCATCAATGTGCACCCCTCGCTGATTCCGTCTTTTTGCGGAAAAGGCTTTTACGGGCTGCATGTGCATGAGGCGGCGCTTGCTTACGGTGTGAAGGTGACGGGTGCGACTGTGCATTATGTAAATGAAATTCCGGACGGCGGAGAGATCATTTTGCAAAAGGCGGTTGATGTGCTCCCCGGCGATACGCCGCAGACGCTGCAAAAGCGGGTGATGGAGCAGGCAGAATGGATCATTTTGCCGCAGGCAACCGAACAGGTTTGCCGGGAAATACTGAACAAAAAGAACCAAAACGGCGAATCGGTTTGAAAGAAAACAGAATAACGGGAGAGTAACAATGGGTATTTATGATACAAAAACGATCGGTCAGCGAATCGACGGAAATCCTTATGTCGGGCGCGGCATTGTGATCGGCACTACGCAGGACGGAAAAAACGCGGTCAGCGCCTATTTCATTATGGGCCGCAGCGCAAACAGCCGCAACCGCGTGTTTGTCAAAGAGGAGGAAACGTTGTATACCAAGCCCTTTGACGAAAGTCTGGTGGAGGACCCGACCCTGATCATCTACGCGGCGCAGCGCCGGGTGGATAACCGTCTGATTGTGACCAACGGCGATCAGACAGACACCGTTGCCAAAGGTCTGGAAGATGGCAAAACGTTTTCTCAGGCGCTGCAGAGCCGCAGCTTTGAGCCCGACGCGCCAAATTTCACGCCGCGCATCAGCGGGATGCTGACCTTTTCGGAAAACAGCTTTTCCTATGAAATGAGCATCCTCAAGAGCATCGACGCTGTGGGAAGTGAATGTGCGCGGTATACGTTTTCTTACCCCTCCGTTCCGGGGCTGGGACACTTTATTCACACCTATGTGACGGACGGCAATCCGATTCCCACCTTTCAGGGTGAGCCGGAGCGAATTGCCATACCCGACGAGATTGATGTCTTCACGGCCGATCTGTGGGAGCATCTGGACGCGGACAACCGGATTTCTCTGTATGTCCGTTATACCGATCTTTGCTCCGGCGCCTATCGCGACAGGCTGATCAATAAAAACGACGAAGGAGAAGGTGAAATCGGATGAACGCAAGAGAAGGATATGTCTCTCCGCTTTCCACGCGTTATGCAAGCGCGGAAATGCAAAAGGTTTTTTCGGATGACTTTAAGTTTGGCACCTGGCGCAGACTTTGGGTGGCGCTTGCCCGTGCGGAAAAAGAACTGGGTCTGAACATCACGGACGAGCAGATCGCCGAAATGGAGGCGCATCTGGACGACATCAATTACGATGTGGCGCAGGCGCGCGAGCGGGAAGTCAGACACGATGTGATGAGTCATGTTTATGCTTTCGGCATCCAGTGCCCCAAGGCGGCGCCGATCATTCACCTGGGCGCAACCTCCTGCTATGTCGGAGACAATACGGATGTGATCATTCTCCGTGCCGCATCGGAAATTGTTTTGAAAAAAGCGGCACAGGTGATAAAAAATCTGAGCGAATTTGCGCAAACCTACAAAAATTTGCCCTGTTTGGCTTACACGCATTTGCAGCCCGCGCAGCTGACGACCGTCGGCAAACGCGCGACGCTATGGATCTATGATCTAATCGCCGATGTGGAGAATCTCGCCTTTCAGATGGACCGGCTGAAGCTCCTCGGCTCCAAGGGAACCACCGGCACGCAGGCAAGCTTTATGGAGCTGTTTGAGGGCGATCAGGAAAAGGTGAAAGCGCTGGAAGAAAAAATTGCCCGCCAAATGGGCTTCGACGGCTGCGTTGCGGTCAGCGGACAGACCTATTCCCGCAAGGTAGACGCATATTTTCTATCCGTTCTCTCCGGATTCGCACAGAGCGCGTATAAGTTTTCCAACGATTTGCGGATTTTGCAGTCCTTTGAGGAGATGGAGGAACCGTTTGAAGCGCATCAGATCGGCTCTTCCGCCATGCCCTACAAGCGCAACCCGATGCGCTCAGAGCGCATTTCCGCCTTGGCGCGCTATGTGATCACCGATTCGCTCAATCCCGCCTTTACCGCGGCGACGCAGTGGTTTGAAAGAACGCTGGATGACAGTGCAAACAAGCGCTTGAGCGTTTCCGAGGCGTTTTTGGCGGTGGATGCGATTCTCAATATTTACATCAATATCACGCAGGGACTGGTGGTAAACGACAAGGTTGTCACGGCGCGTGTGATGAACAAGCTGCCGTTTATGGCGACGGAAAATATTATGATGGAAAGTGTCAAGCGCGGCGGCAACCGCCAGGAGCTGCATGAGCGCCTGCGTGTACATTCCCACGCCGCAGCAGCGCGCGTCAAGCAGGAGGGGAAGGACAACGACCTGGTCGAGCGCATCGCACAGGACGAGGCATTTCCGATGACGAAGGAAGAAATTCTGGAGCAACTCGATCCCGCTAAGTATATCGGACGCTGCCCGTGGCAGGTGGACGAGTTTATCGAGACGCAGGTTCAGCCGATCCTTGCGCAGTATTATCAGGGCGATGTCGGCGCGGAGCTGACGGTATAACCTCTATTGGAAAAAGGAGCAGAATGAATGAAAGAATTTGAGCTGAAATACGGCTGCAACCCCAATCAGAAGCCCGCAAAGCTGTTTATGGCAGACGGTTCCGATCTGCCCGTCGAGATTCTTAACGGACGGCCCGGATATATCAATTTTTTGGACGCGTTTAACTCCTGGCAGCTCGTGAAAGAACTGAAAGCGGCGCTGGGAATGCCCGCGGTCACCTCCTTCAAGCATGTCAGCCCCACCTCCGCGGCGGTCGGCCTGCCGCTTTCGGATGCGCTGAAAAAAGCGTGCTTTGTTGAGGACATCGCAGATCTGGATGCCTCACCCCTTGCGTGCGCTTATGCCAGAGCGCGCGGCACGGATCGGATGTGTTCCTTCGGCGATTGGGTAGCCCTGTCTGATGTGTGCGATGAGACAACGGCGAATCTGATCAAGCGCGAGGTGTCCGACGGCATTATCGCGCCGGGATACACGCCCCAGGCGCTGGAGATTCTCAAATCCAAGCGTAAGGGCAGCTATAATATCGTGCAAATTGACCCGGATTACGTCCCGGCGCCCATCGAGCACAAGCAGGTCTTCGGTATCACGTTTGAGCAGGGAAGAAATGCCTTTGAGATTTCACCCGCTCTGCTGAAAAACATGGTCACGGAGAACAAAACGCTGCCGCAGAGCGCGGTGCGTGATTTGATCGTTGCATTGATTACGCTGAAATATACGCAGTCCAACTCCGTCTGTTACGCCGTGGACGGTCAGGCGATCGGCGTCGGTGCCGGACAGCAGTCCAGAATTCACTGCACGCGCCTCGCCGGCGGCAAGGCCGACACCTGGCATCTGCGTCAACACGAAAAGGTGCTCTCTCTGCCGTTTCTTCCGACGCTCGGGCGTCCCGACCGGGACAACGTGATTGACGGCTATATCAATCACAACGAGGAGGATGTGTGCGCCGACGGCGTTTGGCAGCGCTATTTCACCACCCGTCCCGAGCCGTTTTCGCCGGAGGAGCAGAAGGCGTATTTGTCCCAAATCACCGGCGTCGCGCTCGGTTCGGATGCGTTCTTCCCCTTTGATGACAACATCGAGCGCGCACACCGCAGCGGCGTTTCCTATATCGCGCAGCCCGGTGGCTCGATCCGAGACGATCTGGTGATTGATTGCTGCAACAAATACGGAATTGCCATGGCCTTTACCGGCATGCGCCTGTTCCATCACTGATCAAACTTCATCGTAATACGGAGGATAAAAAAATGTTTTTTGACGCACTGAAACAGTTTGACCCCGAGGTGTATGCTGCCTGTAACGAAGAGTTGACCAGACAGCGGCACAACATCGAGCTCATTGCATCGGAGAATATCGTCTCGGAAGCGGTTCTGCTTGCCGCAGGCACGGTATTGACGAACAAATACGCCGAGGGCTATCCCGGCAAACGGTATTACGGCGGTTGCTACGCGGTTGATCAGGTAGAAGAGCTTGCGCGCGAGCGTGCCAAGAAGCTGTTCGGCGCGGAATATGCCAATGTTCAGCCGCACAGCGGTGCAAACGCGAATCTCGCGGTCTTTTTCGCGCTGGTTCAGCCCGGAGACACCGTCATGGGCATGAACCTCTCCCACGGCGGTCATCTCTCCCACGGCTCTCCCGCCAATATTTCGGGAAAGTATTTTCATATTGTGCCTTACGGCGTGGATGAGAATACCGGCAAAATCGACTATGATGAAATGCGCCGCATCGCGCTGGAATGCAAGCCGAAGCTGATTGTTGCAGGTGCCTCTGCCTATGCCCGCACCATTGACTTTGCGCGCTGCCGTGAGATTGCGGATGAGGTGGGCGCATATCTGATGGTCGATATGGCGCACATCGCGGGTCTGGTTGCCGCCGGGGTGCATCCCTCGCCGGTTCCGTATGCGGATGTGGTGACCACAACCACGCATAAAACGCTGCGCGGACCGCGCGGCGGATTGATTCTGTGCCGTGAGGAGCTGGGAAAACAGATTGATAAGGCGGTATTTCCGGGCACGCAGGGCGGTCCTTTGATGCATATCATCGCCGCAAAGGCGGTTGCCCTGGGCGAGGCGCTGACCGATGAATTCAAAGCCTATCAGCAGCAGATCGTGAAAAACGCGTCCGCTTTGGCAAGTGAACTGATGGCGCGCGGCTTTGACATTGTTTCCGGCGGAACGGACAACCATCTGATGCTGCTGGATTTGCGTAAATTTGACGTCACCGGCAAGGAAATGGAAAAGCGGCTGGATGAGGTGCATATCACCGCGAACAAAAACACCATTCCCAACGACCCGCAGAGCCCCTTTGTCACCAGCGGCATCCGCATCGGCACGCCGGCGGTGACCTCACGCGGATTTCGTGAGGCGGAGATGGCGAAAATCGCACAGTGGATCTATGAGATCGCATCAGACTTTGAAGGAAATCGGGAGCGCGTGAGCCGCGAGGTCATGGCGCTTTGCGAGCAGTTTCCCATTTATCGCTGACCAAAATTGCAGACACGCGCTGTCTATCGGATGAACGGAGGTACCGTCGAATGAAAGTCATGGTAGTCGGCGGCGGCGGCAGAGAGCACGCCATCGTCAAAAAGATCAAAGAGAATCCCACCGTGGAGCAGATTTTTGCCCTGCCCGGAAACGGCGGCATCGCCGCAGACGCCACCTGCGTGCCTATCGGCGCGAAGGACATCGCGGGCATCGTGCGTTTTGCCGTGGAGGAGAAAATCGATTATGCAATTGTGGCGCCCGACGACCCCTTGGTGCTGGGGGCGGTGAATGCGCTGGAGGAAAAGGGAATCCCCTGCTTCGGTCCGCGCGCGGAGGCCGCTGTGATCGAGGGCTCTAAGGTCTTTTCCAAGAACCTGATGAAAAAGTATCATATCCCGACTGCCGCGTATGAGGTGTTTGACAATGCCGCGCAGGCGCTGGACTATCTGCGCACTGCGCCGATCCCGACCGTGATCAAGGCGGACGGGCTGGCGCTGGGCAAGGGCGTTATCATCGCGCAGACGCGCGAAGAGGCGTATGACGCGGTGCACGCCATGATGGAGCAGGATGCCTTTGGCGAAAGCGGCAGGCGCGTTGTGATCGAGGAATTTTTGACAGGTCCTGAGGTTTCCGTTCTGTCCTTTACAGACGGGGAGACGGTGGTCCCCATGGTGTCCTCCATGGATCACAAGCGCGCGCTGGATCACGATCTGGGTCTGAATACCGGCGGCATGGGCACGGTTGCGCCCAACCCGTATTATACCGATCAGATTGCAAAGCAGTGCATGGATGAGATTTTCTTGCCCACGGTGCGCGCGATGCGGGCGGAGGGCAGAACCTTCAAGGGCTGCCTGTATTTCGGGCTGATGCTGACGCCGGACGGCCCGCGCGTGATTGAATACAACTGCCGGTTTGGCGACCCGGAGACACAGGTTGTGCTGCCGCTGCTGCAGTCCGATTTGCTCACTGTGATGCAGGCGGTCACCAACGGGACGCTTGCGCAGACGCCGGTTCGCTTTTCTTCCGGCGCTGCCTGCTGTGTCGTGCTTGCCTCCGACGGCTATCCCAAGGAATACCGCACCGGCTATCCCATCACACTGCCGGAACAGATCAGTGACGGAGAATATATTTATGTCGCCGGTGCAAAGGCAAAGGACGGTGCGCTTCTGACCGCCGGCGGGCGCGTGCTCGGCGCGGTTGCAACCGCAGATACATTGCAAAATGCGGTGGACGGGGCATATCGCCTGGTACAGCGCATTCATTTTGACAACGCATTTTACCGCCGTGATATCGGCGCAAAAGCACTTGCGGCAAAACAATAAGGAGACAGGCTGA
>DBGFNI010000068.1:0-4656 GCA_048527645.1 Eubacteriales bacterium
CCACGCCCAGCACAATTGCACCAACCAATGCGAGCACCAGCAATCCCAACAAGACCATGACCGTCACGGGATAGGACTGCTTTTTGTCCGATTTTGCGGAGCGAATGACGATATCCGCCGTCGCATCCCGCACCGACGCCGCCGCGGCGTCACGGTCCTGCGCGCAAATCAGCAGATAGTCGTGCGATTCTGTCAGCATCTGACACAGGCGTGCATCCTCTCCGATCGCCAGATCGGCCACCAGCGCGGACAGCGTCCGCTCCTGCTCCTCAGTGCTTTGCGTATCGGCGTCGGTCTGATCGGAGGCGTCGGCGGGGAGCACTTCATACAAGTCCACACGCTTTCCCGCCCACTCCTGCGGCAGCTCGATATCCACCTGCGCGGTCCCCGGATAATACTCTCCGTCCGGCATGTCCACAAACAGCGCCTGCGCCTGCTGACCGATTTTTCTGATTTTTTCCGGCAACGCACTCTCCGACACATCCGTCGTCTCCACCGCTCCGGTGAATTCCACCCATCTACCGGTGTTTTTAAAGATGTTGTCGTATGCGATATACCACTCCGCGCCCACGCCGTGAATCAGAACATCCACCGGCGTCTGCGCATCCTCAGAGTTGAGTGCCTCCGTGATGACATTGTTTGCGTTGACGGTCGGCTGCGCGGGATCCACGGTATATTCCCAAAGCACGCTCTCTGCCGCAAATGCCCCAATGGCGCAAAGGGACAGCGCAATCGCTGTCCCAAGCAAGCAGAAGATCATTCGTTGAATTGCTTTCATGAGTTTCTCCCTCCGTCCGGGCGCTGGAAATGGCAAAGCGCGATTATCTGGACAGACAGCCCTCCGCCACATAGATGTTCTCGCCGGTTTCTGTCTTGACCTGGTTGCCGCCGGCGCTGATCACCACGGTACCGCCCGTGATCTGCACACTGTTGTATGCCTGAATGCCGTCATCTCCGCAGGTGATATGGATCGTCCCGCCGAAAATGCTGACAACGCCTCTGCCCGCGTCCGTATCGTTATCCGACTTGATTCCGTCGTCGTCACTGTTCACCGTAATGTTTGCATCCAGAACCGAAACACAGTCCTTTCCCTTGATGCCGTTGTTCCGCGCGCTGACCTGAATCGTACCCGATACGATCCGCAGATCGTCCTTGGAGGTGATACCGTTGTTGAAGTTGCCCTCCACCGTCAGCGAGCCGGCGCCGTTGATCACCAGATCCTCGCGGCTGTACAGGCATGCGTTGGCACCCTCGGCGCGGGTAGAGGGGGATGCGGTCGTGTTACCGTCAGACAGCCGGTTGATCGTGTGCTCCGCCAAAGTCAGCGTCACCTTGTCCGCGCTGTTGACAATCATCGCGGCGTCCGTGGTATTGCACAAATCCACCGCGTTGAAGACCACTCTCACCTTATCCTCTTTTCCGGCGTCTATCACGATTTGTCCGTCGCTGCAGCTGCCGCTGAACAGATAAGTTCCGGCTGCAGTAATATGTATGCGATTCTCCTCAGCTGTCACGCCCTCCCCTTGCACCGAATGTCCGCCATCGCTTAATACAACGGTCGCTGTCACACTGTCATAGGAGGCGTCCCGATCTGAATTGGAAAAGCAGTTTTCAATCTGCTGCTCCACGGGGATTGTCTGCGCGGTGTTATCTTCTCCCTGCGGCGTGGTCGCCGTGGTAGTCGGCTTGTCGCAGCCGGTCAAAACAGCGAGCGCAAAGGTGATGCACAGCACATATACAAAAATGCGCTGATATTTTATTACTTTTTTCATGGTTTTGTTCTCCGTATGATTTTCTGTATATGTATCATATCCGCCCGAAATGATACATATGGGATCAAAAAAGAAAAAATACGCGTTGAATCGATGTTCGTTTTGTGACGGCGGTTTCACGCGCCGGATTATTGTAGCACACTTTTCTCTCTTTTGCAAGAGAAATGCCGGATATCCTGTTTCTTCCGCGTCTCTCAGCGTTTTCCTTTTCCGATCCGCGCAGCCTCCGCGTCATAGATTTTCTCCAGCTGCGCCGTCATTGCCTGCGCGGTGAAGGTTTCCTCATAGACACGCCGCGCGCCTGCGCCGAGCGTTTTGAGCAGCTCGCGGTCGCCGACCAGCTGTAAAATTGCCTGCGCCATGGCGTGCGCGTCCTTGGGCGGAACCAGCAAGCCGTTTTTCATCGGCGTGATCATATAGGGGTTGCCGCCGAAGGTGGTGGCAACCGCCGGAATGGACAGGCTCATCCCCTCCGCCAACGACAGAGAGGTCGCCTCCGTCCCGTAAGAACAATTCAGGTTCAAATCCATAATGTTATAGTACGGCGTCAAATCACGGATAAAGCCGGTGAAAATGATTTTATCGGACACGCCCAGCTCCGCCGCCTGCTGCTTGAGGCGCTGCTCCTCCGAGCCTCTCCCCATAAACAGAAAGACAACATCCTCCTCCTGCTGCACCACTTCCCGCACTGCTTCCACCAGATAGGCGTGCCCCTTGTAGTGCTCCAGCCGCGCGGGGATTCCCGCCACAAAGGTCTGCGGGGCAATTCCCAATTGTTGCTTGAGCTGCTGCTGCTCCGCTTCGGATGTCTCTTTTAAGGGCAGCACACCGTTTAAGATGACTGTAATTTTCTTTTCGCTTACGCCGGTTTCCAATAGATTCTCTTTGGCAGCCTGCGCAACCGCGATAATCTGCGTGGCAAGGGTGTTGTTCACCAGTCCGTTGATCTGCTTGCCGGGGAAGGTCGTCAGCTTCTTCGGCATGTCAAAGGCACAGTGCCGGGTATAAATGCGGCTTTTCACCCCGGCGAGATACGCCGCCAGCTTTGCGGAAAACGCGGAATGTGTGTGCACAATGTCCGGTTTTTCCGCACGGAACAGACGGATAAATTCCGAAAGCGCCGACATCTCAAAGGATTTGTCGTGCCCGTGCTGCAGCGGGATCACACGGTAGCCCTCCGCCTCCACCATCGGCGTCAGCGCCGCCCCCTGCGGCAGGCACACGGCGATATCGTATTTTTCCCGGTCAAAGCAATGCAGATAGTTGATCAGAAGCGTACCGGCGCCGCCGATATTCGTATCTGTCAGAACATGCAGAATCTTGATTTTTTCCATCATCCGTATTCCTTTCTATATCTTATCTTCCGCGCCCGTCATACCGCGGGCGGATCATTCTTTGCCGAAGCGTTTGCGCACGGCAGAAATCACAAATTTTGATTCTTCAGAGCGCAGCACCGTGCTGACAATGAAGAAAAGAGGCGCGGCAAGCGCAACGGAAATCACAATCGTAAAAAGATTCGAAGCAATATGCCCATTGACAAACCAAATTACGGGAATCATCGCTGCGGCGGACAGCAGAGAAACCACAATGTCTATCAGATCTCTGCGTGTCAGGCGGCAGATGTCCAGTCGGTAAGCCATGATCAGGTTCAGCAACAGATTCAGCATGGTCGCAAATGCGGAAGCCAAAGCAATCCCGCCCACGCCCAGCCGATCGGCGAGCAGCGTGACCAGCACAATGTTGAACGTCATGGAAATCAGGGAAGAAGCCATCGTGACCTTCGGCTTCTGTGCTGCAAACAGCGCCTTGACAATCACCTCGTTCGCCGCCATGAAAACCATCCCGACGGCATAGCGGGTCAGCGCGGTTGCCGTCAGAGCCGTGTCATTTGCCGTGAACACCCCACGCTGATAAACCAGAGCGGTAAAAGGCTCCGACAAAAACATAATCCCCACGGCGATGGGCGCAATGATATAGATCAGCGTTTTCACAGAGGTGCGAATCATCCGCTGTGCGCCGTCGCGGTCTCCCTGTGCCTGCGCGCGGGAAAAATAAGGGAACAGAAGATTGGTCGCAACAAAAGAGAAAATCCCAACAATCATGACATACAGACGGTTGGAATACCCGATTGCCGTCATGGCACGTCCCCCCTCGATGCCGGAAGCAAAGCGCTTGTTGATCAGGTTGCACAACGGCGTGGTCCAGGTTCCGATCAGAATGGGCAGCGCATTTTTTGCCGCGCTCCAGAGCGCCGGGTCAAACAACTTCATGGTCGGACGGTAACGAAAGCCGAACGAGCGGATCTTCGGCATCTGTATCATCGCCTGCGACGCCCATCCCAGCAGCATCGCCACTGCCAGTCCCGCAATGCCGAAAAAGCGGTTGAACGTGAGCAGATAGCCCACCATGATCAGGTTGGATACCAGGCTAATCACCGCCGGCAGATTGTATTCTCCCATCGACTGCAAAAAACCGACAAAAGAATAGGCAAGCCCGGTGAAAATGATCATCGGGAACATGATTCTGGTCAGTTTGACTGCCAGCTCAGCGGTCTGCGCACTGATGTCAGGCGCGACAAACGCTACCAGCTGCTTGGCAAAAATGATCCCCAAAAGGGCGACAAAAGAGCAGATCAGCAAAATAAAATTCACATAGGAATTTGCAAAGGAAAACGCTTCCTTTTTGCCTTGCTTCACCATCACCGTGTTGAACACGGGAATAAACGCGGCAGTCACAACGCCGCCGATCACCAGATCAAAAATTGTAACCGGAATGCTGGAGGCAGCCTCATAAGCGATCGCCTCCGTCCCGGTCCCGTAAAAATTAGCAACCAAAATATCGCGCAGCAGTCCCAACACCTTGGCAAACATCGTAATGATGCTCA
>DBGFNI010000069.1:0-3993 GCA_048527645.1 Eubacteriales bacterium
ACAAAGAACAGGAGGGAACGAAATGAATCAGAAACGTATGAAGGAATGGCTGCGGCGTGCGATCAGAACCTTTATTCAGGCGGCAGCGGGCTATATTGTGGCAAATTTATCGGCGGCGCTTGCCGGGATGCAGACGGACGGCGTCAAAACCGTCCTGATCGGGCTGATCGGCTCGGCGCTGGCAGCGGGGATGGCGGCGCTGATGAATCTGGAGACAAAAAGGACGGAAAAGGACTGTGTGACGTGCAGATACGCAAAGCGGATTGAGGACGGCGTGTTGCTGTGCGAAAAGGAGGACTACGACACGGTAAACCTGACCTGCTACGAGGAAAGGAGCGAAGAGGATGGAACAGCGTAACGACTGCCCGGGATGCAATCAGTTAGAGCGGTTTTTGCACGATCTGGAGCAATGCCAGCGGGACATCGGCAAGCTGTACACCTCTGAGGCGGCGCTGAAAACGCGTCTGGACTCGATTGAGACGACGATGGAGCGCATGGATGTGAAGCTCGACCGGCTGATCAACAAGCCGTCTGCGCGGTGGGAGACGCTGATCGGGGCGCTGATCGGCGCGATCGCGGCATATCTTGTCACCGCCTTGCTGGGATAATCAGAGACACAAAGCCCCCGAAAACAACGCTGAAGCGGCGTTGCTTTTGGGGGCTTTTTTCTGTGGAAGAAAGTTCAGGATTTTTCCAGCAAATAGGAGCAGTTGAGCACTTTTTCCAATAGTGCGTGGCGGGTATAAAAATAGTGATTGGAGGATTCATACCCGATGGTGCAATTGGATGACATGACAGCCGCTTCCGCAAGCGCGATCTCCCGTTCCTCCTCCAATATCGTGCGGCAGAGAGTGGGGTCTTTTTCGCGGTTTTCTATATACAGGCACTGCAAATACATGGATCGGAAGTGATTGCCGCACACCTTGGCGCAATCGAGAATTTCGAGAAGCGTGTTATCCCCACAGTCCTGCAACGCCTCTTCAAGCATGGCCAGTCCCTCCTGCCAGCCGTCGGTGAGCTTTTTGAGCTGGGCGACAAACGTATCTTCCGGAAAGATGGAACGCCACTTGGTTAGATCGTCATAGGGGAAGCCCACCATGGTCGCTTCGCGTCCGGTCGGTCGGTCATACAGCAGATTTGCCGGTGCATAATGCTGCGGTGCGTGATAAGCGACGGCAATATCAAAGGGAAACGCGTCAAAGGCCTCGCTGAACAAATGGAACGCAGGGGCGCATTTTTCGGCGTATTCGGCGCCGAACGCGTCGGTATACAACTGCTGCAGGGTGGGTAATTCGCCATCCTTCTCATAAAACGCCGAGAGCATTTTCAATGTGGGTGACGGATAGCCGCCGAGCGTCCAGGAGAGCATGAGGCTGTCGACGCTGTCTGTTTCGCACAGGGCTTTGACATGCCGGTAGATTTTTTCAAACACCGGAATGCAGGGAACGGCAGCCATCTCCCAGGTGTTGTTTGCCTGGATTTTTGCCAGGGTTTTATGCCCGAGGCTCCGAGCGAGCCGCCAGGTATCCAAGGCGTAAGAACCGGGGCCCTCGACGGAGATAGAATAGTCGACAACGCGCGTGACGGTGCCGCCGATGTTTTTCTCAACATGCTGCTCACTGACGCCCATCACGCCGACGGACTGCGGCAGGAGCCGAATCGTGTCGGGCACCATGCCGTCAACCCACCAGCCCCATGTCCAGGCGACTAGCTCAAAATCAGGGTCGGCGCGCCGTGCGCCCTCCAGCAGCAGCTGATTGACCAGTGCGTAGGTCTGCGGCGGCGTGAGGAGCTGTGCACATCTCGGACAGCCGCAGTGCTCCCCGTCATAATGCGCGTAGCAATTTGTGAGGTTTTCGGAGGCGGTGATAGTGAAAAATCCGCCCAGATCCGGTGCGTGCCGCACCAGAAATTCCGCGCCGTCGCGCAAATAGCTGCGCACCGCATCCTGACTTAAGCACAGCGCGTAATATCCGTCCTCTCCCGCACCCCGCAGTTCCGGATATTTTTCAAAAAAGGCTGCGGGCATCGGACGGGGTTCATTCAGATACAAATACAGCTTGATACCGTATTTTTTCAGCTTTTCGGTCAGATAGTTGATTCCCTCCAGGCGCGTTTGGTATCCCGCGGAGAGGGACGGCTCAAAGGGATACGGGCAGAGTGTGTAGAGCACTGCCTGCGTCCAAACGCAGTTGACGCCGAGCGACTGATAGGCGGCAAGCAGACTGTCGGGGAAGGAAACATCGATCAGCTTGCGGTCGGAAAAGGTGTCGCCGTAAAGAGCGCAATAGGAATATATCAGCCGATCCCGAAAGCGCGTTTCCCCCTCTTTTGGGATTTTCTTTTGCGTGCCGCACCGTGCGAATCTGCTTTCAAAGGCGAACGGTGATTCTGTGACGGGCGGTAGTTTGGAAAGCGCTGTCTGCGTGATTTTCTTGATTTTTGCAGTTTGCTGCTTTTGCGTTTCATTCAGATCGGACCAGTACAGCGGTTCGCATTTTGGCTTAGTATTGCCGAGCTTGACATCCAGAAAGTCGTCTTCGTGCAGAATATACGCCATTTTTTCGTCGCTCCAGCCAAGCAGCTCAGATAGCTGATCATAGGGGAGAAGATGCCAAACGGCACGAATGATGGTAATATAGCCTTTTTGCAGCCAGTTTTCATACAGTTCCGGCGTGGCACCCGGGGTCAGTCCCATATCTGCCGCCGCCTGCAACACAACGGATTCTTCGGTGCGCAGCACCTGCGCCAAACGTGCGGGACTGACAATGTCCCACAGACGGTAAATCAGGCACTGTGCCCGGGTGGGGAAATGGGGGAAAGTCAGCGCCTGCTCGGTGATGGGGGGGAATTGTACCATATTTCTCTACTCCTGTGCGGTGAATTGATTTTTTCTACAGTATACCGCATTTTGTGCGGCATTGCAAGTGCGTAAGACCTTGTTTTTCTGCAACTGTTACAAAAAATTCACTTGATTCTCATTTGAAAATGTTATATAATAATATCAGTGGGAATGCTTTGAAAACAGGAGGCCTGATCAGATGCGTTTATTCTGCAACAAAAAAGGAATCGGACTGCGCTTTGCAGCGCTTGCGGTGATGCTTTGTGTGATGTCGGCAAGTCTGTTTTCCTGCGGGCGTCTGCATCATACCGAACTGATCGTTGAGATACTGAAAATCGGAAAAGCGGACTGTATCATTCTGACGGAAGAAAACTATACCGTGATGATCGACTGCGGCGAGTCGGACGACGGAGAAGAAATCATCGGCTATCTGAAGACGCGCGGCGTCAATCAGATCGACTGCCTGATTATCACGCATTTTGACCGGGATCATATCGGGAGCGCCGCAACTGTGCTCAACAGCTATCCTGTGAAAAAGCTGATCGAGCCGGACTACACGCCGGAGAATCCTGACAGCACGGAATATACTACCTATCGCGAGGCGATTGAGCAGAACGGGATTTCACCGCAGGTGCAGCGCGAGGACGGCGCCTTTTCCGTCGGCGCAATGGATTTTGAGATTTTTGCCGCGGGCGACGCGGTGTACACCAAGAGCATTGACAACAACTACTCCCTGCTGGTCGGCATGTATCACGAGGGCAACAGCTTTCTGTTTGCGGGGGATGCGGAAAAGCAGCGGTTGGATGATCTGATGGAGAGCGGGAAGGTCAAGCAGTATGACTTTCTGAAGGTGCCGCATCACGGAAATTATAACAAGGCACTGCCGGATTTCTTTGCCGCTGTCGCACCGAAAAATGCGGTGATCACCTGCTCGGCGAAGAATCAGCCGGAAGAGCAGACCATACAGGCGCTGCAACAGCTTGGCTGCGAGGTGTATTGCACGAAGGACAGCGAGATCCGTGTGATCAGCAAACAGGAAGGAATCACGGTTCATCATTTCGGCGTTTAAACACGCGCAAGCGTTTCGGGGGATGCGATGGCATCCCCCGTTTTTTCTTTTACCAAAATTTTTTTTAGAATTTTGAAAAAAG
>DBGFNI010000070.1:0-23797 GCA_048527645.1 Eubacteriales bacterium
CCGGTCACCGCAAAAACCGGCGCCGGACAGAGCGCAAGAAAAACCTGCATTTCCGAGGTAAGCACGCTGCCCCGTGCAACTGCCTGCTGCAGCTGCGGCAGGTCATAGCGCAGACCGGGCGCTTTGAAAATATATTCCTCGTCGATCTGCTCCAGATAGTCCGCACCCAGATGCAGCTCCACGCCCATCTCCCGCAGCTGTACGGCGCTCTCGCCCAGCTCTTCTGCGGATTTTTTGTCTCTGGCACTGACGCGGCAGCCGATACTTAACAGAAAATCAACGACAGGTCGGTTGCTGATGCCGATGCCCACCACGGTGACGGTTTTTCCGTGCATGGTGCGGCAAAATTGCTCCAGTTTCAAATTTTTTTCCGGATTGCTTGTCATAACAGGGCCTCGTTTTCTCTTTAATATCTCGGAAACGGCAAATGCCGGATGCGAAGGGATGCGTGCGATCCGATCGGATCGGCAGAAAGGCGCCGTTTCGTCATGCGGCCTGCGCCGCATGCGTACTGTATCCATTCTACCACATTGTACCGAAATTGTCTACTTTTCCATAAAATAATTATATGTAACCTTTCCCACAATAATTTTGAAAAGAGAGTTGAAATGAGCAGGAGGTTCACGGTATGAACATGAAAAACGGCGAAACCATCCCAGTGGAGGTTACTCTTGCGCTGCTGCGGGAGCCGCGTGCGCTGGCGGCCTTCGGCACCCTCTCTGCAGCGGAGCAACAGGCCGTTGTGATGCAGGTGCAGCGCGATGCGTGCGGCAACGGCTTTTCTGAAATGTTTTAACAAAAACATTGACTTACGGCGGCAGATCGGATAAAATAGAAACAGGACATGCCGCGTGCAATATGATTCGGTGCGCTTGATTGCGGTGCCGCGCGGCTTTTTTTCAGAAAAGACTGATACAGTTTTCGGAGGAGACCATGGCAAAAACAGTGCTGATCACCGGCGCGTCCGGCGGACTGGGAGAAAAGTTTGCCCGGCTGTTTGCACAGCGGGGATACGATTTGGTATTGGTGGCGCGCAGCCGCGAAAAAATGGAGGAACTGGCACAGGAGCTGGCGCGGCGGTTTGGCGTGGTCAGCTATGTTCTCCCGGTGGATTTGTCCGACCGCGAGCAGGTGCTCTCCATTCCGCGCTTTACCCGGGCGAACGGGATTTTTGTCGATGTTTTGATCAACAACGCCGGCTTTGGCGACTGGGGCGCCTTTGCATCGCGCGACGCGGACAAGCAATACCGCATGGTGCAGGTGAACATTGCGGCGCTGACGGATCTGACGCACGCCTATTTGCAGGAAATGATCCCCGCCGGGCGGGGCAGAATTCTGAATGTTGCCTCGATTGCGTCGTTTCAGCCCGGGCCGCTGATGAGCGTCTATTATGCAACCAAGGCGTTTGTGCTTTCGTTTACGGAGGCGCTGTCGGTTGAACTGGAAAATACGGGCGTGAAGGTGAGCGCGCTTTGCCCGGGACCGACGCGGACAGGCTTTGAGGACGCGGCGCAGCTGGGGCGCTCCGGGCTGTTCTCCAATTTGCATGTGGCAAGTGCGGAAGAGGTCGTGCGCTACGGGTATCAAAAGCTGATGGAGGGGAAGACCGTGGCAGTTCCCGGTCTGCTCAACAAGGCGGCGGTGCTCGGCGCAAAATTTGCGCCGCGTGCGTTGACGCGCCACGTCGTATATCTGATTCAGAAATAACGGTGCGCCGAAAACAAGCGCGTGCGCAGCAAACAGACGCCGTGCAGTCGGTGCGGCAAAACACATCAAACATACAGGACGGACAAAAACGAACATATGGAACAGATACGGACATTTTGCAGGGCGATCTTTGCCGGGGTTGCGATTTCTCTGGGCGGGATGTGCTTTTTGAGTATAGAAAATCGGGTGATCGGCGCGTTGTTTTTCACGGTCGGACTGTTTTTAGTATGTACCCGCGGGTACGATCTGTATACGGGAAAGGTATGCTATGCGCGTGCGGGCAGGGACTTTTTGCGTCTGCCGGTGATTTTGGCGGGCAATCTTTCCGGCACTGCCCTGATGGGCAGCGTTCTGCGGCTGACGCGCGCTGCGGATGCCTGGATGCAGAAGGCGCAGGGACTGATGCAGATCAAAACGGAGGACGGTCTTTTGAGTCTGTTTCTCCTGGGCATTTTCTGTAATATTTTCATTTTCATCGCGGTGGACGGTTACCGCAGCGCGGCGGAGGGCGCCGCGAAGTATCTTTCGCTGTTTTTCGGCGTGGGCGGCTTTATTCTGTGCGGCACAGAGCACATTGTCGCGGATTTGTTTTATTTCTTTCTGTCAGGTACGTTCTCTGTCCGCGCGGTGATCTGCCTGCTGGCGGTGCTTGCCGGAAACACGGTGGGAGGACTGGGATATTCGCTGCTGGAGCAGGCGGTGAAAAAAGAACGCCCCGCTTCCCCGGGGCAAAAGCAGTGAATACCGCGCCATTGCCGGCAAAAAACGCAATACATAAAGAGCAACAAAGAACCCCCGCACAGCTGTGCGGGGGTTCTGCTGTTGCGTTATCAAAACGCGGGGCGGGATACGGTTTACACGCCGTCTGCGTCGATATGGCACAGCGGCAGCGGGAACCACTGCCGGGCGAAGGGGGGCAGGTGCAGAGAAAAATCTGTCATTGCGGCGCCGACGCCGAAGAAAACCTGCGCTGCCAGCAGATCGTCCATCCGATATTCCGCTTCGCCGGTGAGCGGGGTGACGGTGACACAGTTGTCCCGGACGCGGATGCAGAGCTTCTGTGCAAAATCGCCGTTGGTGATTTCGAGTGTCAGCGTGCCGTCGCACAGCCCCTGCTGCGCCGCTTTCAGCGTCAGAAATGCGCGAAGCATGTTCTCATAGCGGAAGATCTGATATTGCTCATGATGCGTCAGAGTGAGATTTTCCGCGTGCTTGGCAAGATAATTGATTTTTTCCGTTTCATACAGACCGATATGTTGCAGGGTGACGCTGTCCAGGGAGAAGGAACGGATATAGTCACACAGAACCTCGCCCAGCGCATCGGGGTCGGCAAGCGTGATTTCATACAGCGCGCTGCCGTCTCCCTCCGTGATGCACCAGCCGCAGAAAACGTCCCCGCGGAAAATCGCCAGCGGCCGTCTGCCCCAGTTGATCAGAATATCGTGCAGCTTTTCACGCTTGCGCTCGGCGTGCACCCACTGTGCGCGGTGGAGCGCGTCAATGCGGTCGAGCAGCGCTGTCTGCTCCGGCGTGATCGGGCGAAACGCATACCCGAAGCTTGCCTGCTTGCCGTAGATGTAATCCATATTGCCCGCGGTTATGGTGAAGGAGGCGCAGTTGCCGGTTGTGGCAAAGCCGAAATGCTCATAGCGCTGCCGCAGCCCGCCCAAAAACGAGAAATCCACGCCGTCATGCACGCAGTCCGCAAGCATGCGGTACATAATTGCTTTCATATAGCCGCACCCGCGATAGTCGGGATGCACGCCGACCGTGCCGATGCCGCGGATATGCAGGGGATGCTCGCCCACATGCAAAATGTTGTCAAAGGCGCCGGCTGCCGCCAAAATTTTTCCGCTGTCTCCGTGCTCCCGTATCAGATAATGCGCGGGCATGGAGCAGGAGGCGTCCCGATAAAGCTTGGGAAGCAGATCCTGAAAAAAGCGGTGGTTATAGGTGCGGTTTCCCGCCTGATCCGTCTGCACGGAAAAAATCAGGTTGGAAACGTCTACCAGCTCCTCATAGTCGGCCTCTGTGGCGCGCAGCACCTTGATTTGTTTGATTCGATCCAGTTCGTTCATTCGTTTTCCTCGGTTTTCAGTTGTTCGTTTGGAAAGCCTGTCAGTTTTTTCAGATAGGGTTCTACATTCAGAAATGCGCAAAGCGCGTCATACGCGCGTTTGGCTGCTTCTTGTTTTTTCGGATCGGGCGCGGCGGATTTGATCGCGCGGATCATCAGATTTTTCGGGGTTTCGTCCGGGTCGATCAGCTCCAGAACACTGACCTTGTAGCCCATATATTCCAGCCATTTGACGCGCAGGGCGTCGGTTGCGCAGTCGGCAAGCTTCTGCGCAAGCATGGAGTGCTCCAGAATCGGAGAGAGTGCGCTGTCGCACGGTCCGGCATTCAGCTGATGAAACATCTCATGATGGCAGCACGGCGTGGAGAGAATGACTTTGGCGCCGAGTCGGGTGGCGTGGTACAGCACCAGATCCGTTGCCGTATCGCACGCGTGCAGGGAGATGATCAGATGCGGCGGCTGTGCGGGGGTGTAATTGCCGATATCGCCGCAAACAAAGTGCATGCCGCGGCATTGGAGCGCGTCAGCGGTCTTTTGGCAAAAGGCAATGACGTCCTGCTTGAGGTCCATGCCGCACATCTCCACCTCCCGCCCCATGATTTCGGTCAGGTAGGTATACACGGCGAACGTGAGATAGCTTTTTCCGCAGCACAAATCGCAGACACGCAGCATCCCGCTTTGGGGCAGCTGCGGATACACCTCCGCCAAAAGCTGCAAAAAGCGGTTGATCTGCCGGAACTTCGACCGTTTTTTGTCAAACACGCTGCCCTCCCGGTCGGTGATGCCCAGGGCGTACAAAAACGGCTCAAACTGACCGTCACGGAAGAAATAGTCCTTTTCCCGGTCATGTGCAGCGGGTGCTGCCGCGGGGGATTGGGCGCGCAGGTGATCCTGCACCAACAGTTTTCCTTTTTTGGAATATTTGATCGCACATTCGCCGGCGCCTATTACATTGATCTGCCGATAGGCGCTGCCGTCCAGCAGCTCCAGCACTCTTTGCGCCGCTTGCTGTGCGGGGAGATTTTCGTGCAGCGCTTTGCCGTCGCGGCACAGACGCTCGAATTGGATCCAGATCTCACCCTTGCGGTCAAAGGGCTTTGCGCTCATGCGGAGGGTCTGGGAATCGGCGGGCAGGCTGAAGGTGATTTTGGAAAAGCTGCCGCTTTGCACCGCGGCCTGTATTTTTTCAAACACCTGATGTGTCATGTGCTGCTTTACACTTCGTAGGGCGCCATCAGCTCTTTGACGCGTTTTGCGATCTGCTGTGCGGCGTCCCCGGTCGGGATTTCACCCTTAAAGGACTTGTCGCGGTAGGAAATTTCCACAACGCCTTTTTCACAGGTCTTGGGACTGACGACAACGCGGAGGGGAATGCCGAACAGATCCGCATCGGCAAACATCACGCCGGCACGGATATCGCGGTCGTCGTACAGCACCTCAATGCCCATGGCCTGCAGCGCTTCATACAGCTTATCTGCGGTCTCCTTTACGGTGGGGTCGCTCACGCGCAGATTGCAGATCTGCACCTGCCAGGGTGCGATGGAAATGGGCCAGATCGGACCGTAATCGTCATGGCTCTCCTCGCAGATGGACGCCACCAGACGACCCACGCCGATGCCGTAACAGCCCATGATCGGGTACTGCGCGGTACCGTTCTGATCCAGATAGGTCATGTTCATCGCTTTGGTATACTTGGTGCCCAGCTGGAAAATATTGCCGATCTCGATGCCGTTTGCCAGTTGAATCACGGGCTTGCCGCACGCCGGGCAGACAGCGCCGCTGTAAATCTTTGCCACGTCAACATATTCCACGTCGCCCACATCGCGGGCAAGATTGATCCCGGTGTAATGATAGTCCGTTTCGTTTGCGCCGCAAACCATGCTTTCGATGCCCTGCAGGGACGCATCAAAGACCATTCTGCATTTTGCCTTCTGTCCGACCGGACCGATAAAGCCGGCGACAATGCCGCTCTCCTCTGTGATCAGCGCGGGATGAATGTCACAGCCGATATAATTGCGCAGCTTGGTTTCGTTGACCTCAAGATCCCCGCGGATAAAGACGATGATATAGGCGTCGTCGCAGTTCTGCTGATACACGACGGCTTTGCCGAAGGTCTTGACGTCCTCATGGAGAAAGGCGCACAGATCGTCAATGGTTTTCACATCGGGGGTATAGATCTTTTCCAGGGGCTTTGCCGTGCCGCTCTCGTTTTTGACCAGGCACGCAGCCGCCTCCATGTTTGCCTTGTAGCCGCATTCGGGACAGAGGGCAAGCGTATCCTCGCCGATGTCGGTCAGCAGCATGAACTCATGGGAGATGCTGCCGCCCATCATGCCGGAATCAGACTTTACCGCGACGCAGTTTTTCACGCCGGCGCGGCGGAAAATCCGCTCATACGCCGCAAAGCAACGGTCATAATACGCCTGCAGATCCTCCTGCGAGGTGTGGAAGGAATATGCGTCCTTCATGGTGAACTCGCGCACGCGGATCAGTCCTCCGCGGCAGCGCGGCTCATCGCGGAATTTTGTTTGAATCTGGTAGATCATAAAGGGGTAGTTGGCATAGGAATTGGCGGTGTTTCTCGCCAGATGCACCGCTGCCTCCTCATGCGTCATGCCCAGTACCACGGGATTTTTGTTGCGGTCGGTGAAGCGCGCCATCTCGCTGCCGATGCTGCTGTATCTGCCGGATTCTTCCCACAGAGAGGCGGGCATGACCACCGGGAACAGAACCTCCTGTCCGTCGATGCGGTCCATCTCCTCCCGGATGATCTGCTCCACCTTGCGCGTCATGCGCTTGGTGATGTGATTGAGGGAATAGATGCCGTTTGCCATGTATTTCATGTAGCCGCCGCGCATCATCAGCGTCTGCGATGCAATGGTGCAGTCGGAGGGGACATTTTTGGTGGTTTCACCCAACATGTTTCTGACTTTCATATCATTTGCTTCCTTTCTTCATGTCGTCGTGCAATTCCTTATCAGTATACCTTTTTTTTGATAAAAAGTCAATGTTTATCGAACAAATCGGTATGTAAACGGCGATCGGAGTCGCACGGGAGGTGACTGCGGGGACAGAACGGCGCACCGCGCGCAAGAGCCGGGCGGCTTTTTGGGGACAAGCTGCGCAAATGCCTCTGCCCTTCTCTTGCCGGGGCAGGGGGGCAAACCGCCGCACAGCAAGAAAAAACAGAGGCTTGCCGGATCGTGCAAGCCTCTGCCTGAATATTGCTGCCCTCAGTTTTTCGCAAGGGGCAGGGTGAGGGTCACTTTGAACAAATCGCCGTCGATGCTGATGTCGAAGGTGCCGTTTTGCAGTTGAACCAGACTGCGTGCGATGGACAGCCCCAGTCCGCTGCCCTCGGTGTTCCGTGCGCCGTCCCCCCGGACAAAGCGCTCTTGCAGCTCCTCGCCGGAAATATTTAGCGGGGCGGAGGAGATGTTGCGCACGACGACATGTGCGGCGGTTTGATCCGCGGCGGCGGAGAGATAGACGCGGGTGCCGGGCATAGCGTATTTACAGACGTTGGACAGCAGATTGTCCATAACGCGCCAGGTCAGGTTTCCGTCTGCCAGCACGCTGATGCTTTGCTCCGGCGTGTCGGCGCACAGCATCAGTTGTGCGTTTTCCAGCCGTTCCGCATACTCGCCGGCGATCTGCCCGAGCAGCACGCACAGATCGGTCGGCTGTGCGTCCACCTTGATATTTCCCGTGGATGCCTTGGAGGCTTCCACCAAATCCTCCATCAGCTTTTTCAGCCGCGCGCCCTGCCGCGCCAGCACCTCGGTGTATTCCGCGGCGTGCGGCACGGCGGACAAATCCTCTTTTTGCAGCAGATCGACATAATTGATGATGGAGGTCAGCGGCGTTTTGATGTCATGGGAGACATTGGTGATCAGTTCCGCTTTCAGCCGCTCGCTTTTCAGCTGCTTTTCCACCGCCAGACGCATCCCCTCCGCTGTTGCGTTGAGGTGCTCGCCGTGGAGGCGGAAGGGGGGGAACATGTTGTTGAGCGGAATCTGATAGTCCAGATTGCCTTTGGCGATTTCCTCACCGCCTTTTTGCAGCACGCGCATGTTCAGAATGCAGACGATGAGCAGCGGCGTGAGCACGAACATCTCCAAAAACCAGAGCAGCACGGAGCCGGATAAAATACAGATCAGCTGTAAAATGGCGATCCCGGCGAAGAGGATCCCTGCCTGCCACCAGAGACTGAGCTGGGACAGGGCGCCTTTGAAGGCGCGCCAGAGCTTGCGCAGGCAGCGCCAGCAGAAACGCAGCACATACCAGATCACGGTGTTTCTCCAGAATTTTCCGAGCTTTAAGCGGGTGACAAAGGAGAAGAAGAGCGCCAGGCAAAGCGTGAGCGCCGCCACCGCTGCGCAGCCGCAGAGAAACAGCCCGATCGAGGCGGAAAATTCTCTGACGCACAGAACGCCGAGCGCAATGATCAGAATGGCGCCGCCGCCCAACAGGATCGCATACAGGTCGAGGGGGATCTTATCCAGCGGATTGAGGGCGATCTGCGCATCCCCCTCTGCGCTTCGGACATGCCCGACGGCGCAGCAGAGAAAGACGAGGAGCAAAACGGAGAGGAAAAGACCGATCAGCGCCGCTGCCGGAACGGCATACCGATTCTGATACAGCGGATTGATCAGCTTCATGACGGTGTTTATGTTATCCACGGCGGCGCCGGGACGGCTCCAGTCCAAAATCTGTACGGTGAAAAACAGTCTTTGTGTCTGACGGGTGCCGTATTCGCCGGAGACGGAGATGCTGTCGATACGTGAATAGCCGCTGGTGTATTCCGCCAGGCGAAGATCCTGGGTTGTGCTGTCCGATGACCATTCGTCATAAGAGTATTGCCCCTCGGCGTCTATGCCGCTGACGGTGAAATAAATGTCAAACAGGTCATAGCCGTCGTTTCGGAGGGATTGCAGATACTGCTGCGCCTGCTGCACCGAGGAATAGGACTGGCGGAAGGTGCCGGCAATGTCATTGCTGGACAGGGTATATTCAAAGCCGTGGGAGTACTTCAGACTTTCCTTTTCCTCCTCCGTCAAATCGGTGGCGAGGATATTTCCCGCTTCATCCTTGACGGTGAGGCGGAAGTTGCTGTCCGCATTCTCATTGAGCGCATCCCGCAGCACCTCGGCGGAGGGCTTTGTTTCCGACCAGCTGAAGCAGCGGGCATAAATATCGTCCATATGACTGACGCTCATCGCATACAGAATATCGTTTTCCAGCGTACTCTTTCCCTTCGCGTAGACATCCTCCTCCAAAAGCAGCAGCGTGCCGCACGCGGACAGCGCCGTGAAGGTCAGGGAAATGACAAGCAGGATAAACGCAAGCGTCTTGATTGCAAAATTTTCACGAATTTTCATACCGGCGTCTCTCCGTTCTGTTCCTGTGTGGCTTCCATTTTATAGCCTTTTCCCCACACCACCCGGAGGTAGCGCGGGTGCGCGGGATCGTATTCCAGCTTTTCGCGCAGGTGCCGGATGTGAACGGCAACCACGTTTTCCGCGCCCATGGAGGGCGCGTCCCACACCTTTTCATAGATCTCTTTGGGCGAGAACACCTTGCCCGGCGCGCTCATGAGCAGATGCAGAATGTCGTATTCCCGCGGGGTGAGGCTGACCTCATTGCCGTCTAAAAGCACCCGCTTGGCGTCGTCATCCAGCTCGATGCCGCCCATGGTGAGCCGCCGCGGGCTGACGCTGCCGCCGCCCAGCTGCATATACCGCCGCAGTGCGGAGCGTACCCGCGCAATCACCTCGACCGGGTTGAAGGGCTTGACGATATAGTCGTCCGCGCCGACATTCAGACCCAGTATTTTGTCGGTATCCTCGGATTTTGCCGTGAGCAGCAGCACTGGGACATTGGAGAAGGTTCGCAGGCGCGTCATGGCGGTGATCCCGTCCATCTTCGGCATCATGATATCCATGAGCACTAAATGAATCTCCTCATGCTGCAGAATATGCAGCGCTTCCTCTCCGTTGTATGCCGCGAACACGCGGTAGCCCTCGGAGTTCAGATAAATTTGCAGGGCATTGACGATATCCTTTTCATCGTCGCAAACTAATATATGATACATGGCTGTCCTTTCTGTTTTATCTGTTTGATTATCGGTCGGATGCTTTTGCCGTTCCCGGCTTACGAATATATCATACCGCGGTTTGGATTAAGATGCAAGATGCAATTTCTTTAAGAATCGTTTAATATGCATTCTGCCGTCTGTCGGTGGCTGTTTGCCGCGGATCGCGGGGGAAGAATTGACTTTCGGGCAAAGTTATGCTATACTGATAAATCAGAATAGATTGGGGAGGTGTGTACCGTGCCGGAGAATCCAAAACAGCAGAATCGGCAAACAAACGCGTCGGAATCGGACGAATTCTGGGCGCTTGATACCATGCTCCCCGAAAAAAAGATCACCCCGCCGCCGGCATTGCCGGACACGGCACCGGAGGATGTGCTTTTGGAGGAACCGGACGAAGCACAGAGCCTTGCCGGGCAGACGGCGGCAGCCCTTTTTGACCGTGCCAATCCCCTGCGCGGACAGAGAGATGGTGCGGCGCTGCCGCTGGGGGCGGAAATGTTTGCAGACAAAAACCGCGCAACGCCGGGAGACGTCAAGCCGCAGATGCGGCAGCCCGTGACGCAGTATGAGCCGTCGGACGGGCTGATCCGCCGGGTTGCCGTTTGGCGCTGGCCGGCAAAATACAGCTTTTACGACCGGTTCCGTTCGGATGCGATGCGTCATTTTGACCGCAAGGGAGAGCCCTCTGCATTTGTCCCGTTTTATGCGTATATGCCGCAGTATTATCAGATGACCGCGCCGCAGCTCAACTATTATTTCCTATGGCGCGACGGTGTGCGCCGCGGAGAATATCTGAAGACGGAATACAGCTATCTGTTTTTATATCTGTACGAAATCATCAATCTGCCGGAAAAGTATTCTGCCCGGGCGGGGCTGGAGCAGATGTGCTGTGTCTGGCTGGCTTATCGGGAGAGCTTTCCCCGTTTGGATCGGTATCTGGGCGAATGGGTGTGCGACTGGTGCCTGATTCACGAGCTGGAGCCGCCGCTGCAGACACTGCGCGATATTTTGCCTTTGCTGCCGGAGAAGGTTTCGCTCAAGGAGTTTTATATCCGTTACAGCCGGGAGGGGGACTGCCCGCTGAACCGCACGCTGACGGATATGCTCTCCGGCTATCAGTGGCAGGCGAGCAAATATGTCACGCCCCAGAACCGCCCGCTGTTTGAAAAGCATCTGTATGCGAGCGTTTTGCAGGTGCTGCAAACGATGTGGAAAAAAAGCGACGATCCCGAATCCATGCTGGGTCTGCGTGAGGTGACGCAAACGCGGGACGCCTTCGGCGGCGCGCTGTGCAGCTTTACGGCGAAGCGGCGGATCGACGTGACGTATATTTCCTTTTCCCGTTCTTACCCGTTGCATTTTTTAGTGACGGATTTGTATAAATTTGCGGAAAACAATATCCGTGCACATCTCGGCATCCGTGCGCGTCTGAGCGTCAGCGCGCTGGACGAGGGGTGCAAAAAGCAAATGCGCGCCTATTTTGACGCCAATCTCCCTGCGAAAAGCAAAACGGACCGCGAGGCGGCAAAGCGGGAAGCGGCGCTGCAGCGCCGACAGGAGGAGCGCGGCGAACGGATGGATCCGTCCTATGCGCATTTTTATGCGCCGCGGGAACAGGCGCTCGACCCCGAGACGGCACGCAGCATCGAGCGGGCGTCATGGAAGACAACCCGCCTTTTGGTGACGGAGGAGAACGAGGCGGATTTGGCTGTCGCCCCGGTCGTTGCAGATGCAACGCAGCCACCGGAGCAGTCCGGAACATATGTGCCGGATGCGCCCGCGCAGGCTGAGGGGTGCGACGAATCCGAGGACCCCTATATCCGCCTGATTTTCGGGCTGTCCGCAGAACACTTCGCGCTTTTGACACATATTGTCAACGGCGAGAAGGCAGCATTTGAAAGCGCCTGCCGCGCGGCACGGCTGACGGCACAGGGGGTTGTGAGTGAAATCAACGACTGTGCGGTGCAAAACACGGAGGACGTGATTTTGGAGGAGGACGGAGACGGGTTTTTCGTTTTGGTTCCCGATTATGCAAGTCTTGTGACGGACGCCATGATCCGCCGCATGGAGCGGGAAGGAGGCACGGCAGATGAAGAATAAGCGCGCGAAACAGGAAAATCAGCTTCGCCCGCACCGGTTTGCGGCGATTGTGATGCTGTTCTTTCTGATCACTGCTGTTTTTCTGGCGCGGCTGGTGCAGATGCAGCTGACGGACTATGACGGCAATTATTCCCTGCATCGTCTTGCCGCCGGCACGCGGTATGTCACGGTGAAGGCGGTGCGCGGCATGATCTGCGACCGCAACGGAAAGGTGATTGTTTCGACGGAGGAAATCTATCATTTAGAGACGAACGGCCTTTTGCCGCGGGATAACGCCCTGCGCAACCAGACGCTGCGCGATGTGCTTGCGCTGATGGAGCGCTGCGGCACGCCCCGCGCGTTCAGCGACACTTACCTGCCGTACACGCTGGAAAACGGTACGGTCATTCCCGCCACGCTTAATGAAAAGCAGGCGGAATATCTGGAAAAATTTCTCGCGGATACGAAAATTGCAGATCGGTTTGACAGCTCCTTTTTGTATCAGCTATGCCGGTATTACGAGATCATTGACGAACAGACGGATGTGGGCGCGGCAGACTGGGCGGCTTTGTATGAGCTGGCGCAGCTGCGGTATGACATTGACGCCTATCACGCGCAGGGAAAGCCCTTTCGCTTGGCGGCTAACTGTGAGATGCAGCTGGTGACTGCGCTGAAGGAACGCGGAACGGAGGGTGTCGGCTTTTCGACGGAGCAGGTTCGGGTCTATCATTATCCCGGCTATCTGTCCCAGATACTCGGCAGAATCGGAAAAATTCAGGAACAGGATGTGGAATATTATACCGCGCTGGGCTATCCGATGGACGCGGTGGTCGGCGTGGACGGGTTGGAAAAGGTTTTTGAAACCACACTGTGCGGCACAGACGGGCAGATGCTTGTGACGGAGGATGCGGACGGCAATATCCTGAAAACGGAGACCACCCAGGAGCCGGTTGCGGGCAACAATGTATACCTGACCATCGACATTGATTTGCAGATCGTAGCGGAAGACCGGTTGAAAGCGAACATTGAGCAGGTTGCCGCGGCAGGAGCCGCATCGCCGGAGGAATATGACGGGGAGGACGCCGCCGCGGGCGCGCTGTGCGCGGTAAACCCGCAAGACGGGTCGATTTTGGCCATGGCGTCATATCCGACATATGACATGACTACCTTCTCACGGGACTATGCCGCGCTTGCGTCCAACGAGAAAAAGCCGTTGCTCAACCGCGTATTGCAGGGGCAGTATGAGCCCGGCTCGACCTTTAAGCCCGCGGTTGCAGCCGCAGCACTGGAAAACAGTGTCATTGACGAAAATACGGTGATCCGGGATGAGGGTGTATACAAGTATTATGAGGACTTTCAGCCTGCGTGCTGGATCTACAACCGTTTTCCGGGGTCAACGCACGGAGATGAAAATGTGGTGGAGGCCTTGGTCGATTCCTGCAACTATTTCTTTTATGAAACCGGCAGACAGATGGGCATTGACAAGATGAACGGGTACATCAGCCGTCTGGGACTGGGACAAGCGACCGGCGTGGAGTTGTTTGAACGCACCGGAACGCTTGCGGGACCGGAAGAAAGAAATGAAAAAGGGGAGCGGTGGAACCCCGGCGACACGCTGCAAGCGGCGATCGGACAGTCGGATAACCTGTTCACTCCGCTGCAGATGTGCATGTATCTATCCACCCTGACCAACGGCGGAACGCGGTATCAGGCGCATCTGTATGCCAAGACCACGCCCTTTGACTCTGATGAGGTGCTCAATGCCTATACGCCCACGGTGCTGGATACGGTACCCCTCAGCGAGAAAACTGCGTCGCTGATCAAAGGGGCAATGGGACGTGTTTCGACGGCGGTATTTACGGATACAAGCTACACGGTCGGCGCCAAGACAGGAACCGCGCAGGTTAGCAAAACGGGAAGCGACAACGCACTGTATGAGGCTTTTGCACCGTTGGAGAAGCCTGAGATTGTTGCGTTTGCCGTGATTGAAAACGGCAGCTCCGGCTCCAACGCCGGACGCTGTGTCAAGGATTTGTTTGACGCGTATTTTTCCGGGAAAGCACAGGGGTAAGCATGGGGACAGGACAGCTTTGCATGGAATGCGGCGCGCCGCTGACATGGGACGAAATCGGACTGCACAAAAAAATCGTCAACCGCGGGGCGCAGACTTTCCGCTGCAAAAAGTGTCAGTGTGCACATTTTCATATGTCAGAGGCGGACGCGGACAAAATGATTGCAAATTTCCGTGCCGCAGGATGTCACTTTTTCAACTGACGGCGCGTCTGACTGGGGCGCCTGCTTTTGGGCAAAGGCAACGGGAATCGCGGATATTTGAGAAACTACACAAACACAAAAAGCCGTACGGAGATTAGCACTCCGTGCGGCTTTTTGCTGCGGTATATTATTTTGCAATGCCGATGGTGACGGGATGTCCGTTGATGTTCCATGCCTTAGGCACGCCCACCGTCCTGTCAAAGCAGACACGGTCGGCCAGAACCTCAGCGGCGATCTGCGCCTCATTGTCCCGGATCGTTTTTGCCAGCGCTTCGTCTGCGTCGGTGAAGGATACGGTGATGTGGTCGGTCACCTCAAAGCCTGCGTCCTTTTCCTTGCGCATGTTCTGGATTTTGGAGATGATTTCACGCACGTTTCCTTCCTCGATCAGCGCGTCTGTCAGCGTGCAGTCCAATGCGACGGTGACGCCGTGATCGGAAACGGTGTAAAAGCCTTCCTTTTGCACCACGTCAATCAGCAGATCCTCTGCGGTGAGCTCCACCTCTCCGCCGGAAAGGGAAAGTGTCAGTTTGCCGTCCGCATCGAGCTGCGCTTTTGCGGCACTGCCGTCGAGGTCGGCGAGCGCCTGACGGATCTCCCCCAGCTGCTTGCCGTATTTGGGGCCGACGGTTTTGAGTTGCGGCTTGAAGCTGTAAGAAACAAAGTCGCCGGTGTCGGTGACAAAACGAATCTGCTTGACATTCAGCTCCTCCCGGATGATTTGCTGCATTTCTTCATCCAGCACCTTTTCTGCCTTGACAAACATCTGTCCGAGCGGCTGGCGGTTCTTGATATTCGCACCGTTTCTTGCTGCGCGGCCGAGCACGACAACGCCCAGTACCTCCTCCATATCCTGCTCCAGCGCGCGATCGACATACGCGGGATTGGCGACGGGATAATCACACAGATGGACGCTCTCTGGTGCATTGGGGTCCTGTGTGCAAACCAGATTGCGGTAGATGTCTTCGCTCATAAACGGGATCATGGGAGCCGCCAGCTTGCAGATGGTGACCAGCGCTTCATTTAGCGTGAGATATGCGTTGATTTTGTCCTGCTCCATGCCAGGCGCCCAATAGCGCTCTCTGCCGCGGCGTACATACCAGTTAGAGAGTTGATCGACAAACTCATCCAGCGCCTTGCACGCTTCCGGAATGCGATAATTCTCCAGATTGTCATCCACCTCGGTGATCAGCGTGTTCAGCTTGGAGATCAGCCACCTGTCCATGACGCCCAGCTTGCTGTAATCCATTTTGTGCTCTGCGGGCTTGAAGTTGTCAATGTTGGCATACAGCACATAGAACGCGTAGGTGTTCCATAGGGTGCCCATGAATTTGCGCTGTCCCTCAATCACTGCCTTGCCGTGGAAGCGGTTGGGCAGCCAGGGCGCGGAATTGGTGTAGAAATACCAGCGGATGGCATCGGCACCGTACGCCTCCAGCGCGTCGAAGGGATCGACGGCGTTGCCCTTGGACTTAGACATTTTTTGGCCGTTTTCGTCCTGCACATGGCCCAAGACGATGACATTCTCATACGGCGCTTTGTTGAACAGCAAGGTGGAAATCGCCAGCAGGGAATAGAACCACCCGCGGGTCTGATCGACCGCCTCGGAGATGAACTGCGCGGGGAACTGCTGCTCGAACACCTCTTTGTTTTCAAAGGGATAATGGTGCTGTGCGAAGGGCATCGAGCCGGAGTCGAACCAGCAGTCGATAACCTCGGGGACCCGTTTCATCACGCCGCCGCATTTCGGGCAGCGAATGGTAACCGCGTCGATATAGGGGCGGTGCAGCTCAATCTGCTCCGGGCAGTTGTCGCTCATTTCCTTCAGCTCTGCAATGGAGCCGACGGCGTGCTTGTGTCCGCATGCACATTCCCAGATGTTCAGAGGGGTACCCCAATAGCGGTTGCGGCTCAGCCCCCAGTCTTGCACGTTTTTCAGCCAGTCGCCGAAGCGTCCCTCGCCGATGGAGCGCGGAATCCAGTTGATGGTGTTGTTGTTGCGGATCAAGTCATCCTTGACGGCTGTCATTTTGATAAACCAGGACTCACGGGCATAGTAAATCAGCGGCGTGTCGCAGCGCCAGCAGAACGGATAGTCATGCTCAAATTTCGGGGCGTCAAACAGCAGCCCCTCCCGATCCAGATCGGTCAGCACCTTGGGATCGGCGTCTTTGACGAACAGCCCCGCATAGGGCGTTTCCTCTGTCATCAGTCCGGCGCCATCAACAAACTGGATGAAGGGCAGATCATAGTTTCTGCCGATGCGCGCGTCATCCTCACCGAAAGCCGGCGCGATATGCACGATGCCGGTACCGTCGCTCATGGAGACGTAGCTGTCACATGTGACAAAATGCGCTTTTTTCTTCTGCTTTGCCGCGGCTGCTCCCGTGCATGCAAAAAGCGGTTCGTATTCTTTGCCTTCCAGCTCTTTTCCGGCGTAGCTTTCCAAAATTTCATAGGCCGGTGCGCCGTCCTCGGACAGCCTGCCGAGAACCGTGTCTAAAAGCGGCTTTGCCATATAGTATATATATCCGTCGGCAGCCTTGACGCGGCAATAGGTCTCGTCGGGATTGACGCACAGCGCGGTGTTGGAGGGCAGGGTCCACGGTGTGGTGGTCCATGCCAGAAAATAGGCGTCCTCGCCCTTCACGCGGAAGCGAACCACAGCGGAGCGCTCTTTGACACACTTGTAGCCCTGCGCGACCTCATGAGAGGAGAGCGGCGTGCCGCAGCGCGGGCAGTAGGGCACGATCTTGAAGCCTTTATACAGCAGACCTTTCTGCCAGATCTCCTTGAGCGCCCACCATTCGCTTTCAATAAAGTCGTTATCGTATGTGACATACGGGTGCTCCATGTCCGCCCAAAAGCCGACGGTGTTGGAAAAATCCTCCCACATGCCCTTGTATTTCCATACGCTTTCCTTGCACTTTTCAATAAAAGGCTCCAGACCGTAGCGCTCGATCTGATCCTTCCCTTCGATGCCGAGCAGCTTTTCCACCTCAAGCTCGACGGGCAGACCGTGCGTATCCCAGCCCGCCTTGCGGGGAACCATGTAGCCCTTCATGGTGCGGTAGCGCGGGATCATATCCTTGATCACGCGGGTCAGCACATGCCCGATATGGGGCTTGCCGTTTGCCGTGGGGGGACCGTCATAGAAGGTATAAGTGCGGTCGGCGGTGTGATCTGCGTTTTTGTCAAGGCTTTTTTGAAAGATTTTGTTTTGCTGCCAGAATTTCAGCACTTCCTTTTCCCGGTCTACAAATTTCAGATCGGTTGGAACTTTTTGGTACATGAAAACTACCTCCATACATTTTTGTGCGATACTGCCGGGTACTGCATGCGAAAAAGAAAAAACTCCCTGATTCCGGGCGTCCGGAAACAGAGAGAAAAACCACCGCACACATACCAACATATGCTGTCCCGTAACGGGGGACCTCCGTCCGGCGGTACTGCGGTGTTGCTCCGGTTCCCTCCGACAGCTGTGAAGTGATGTTCTGCCTGTCTGACTGCTGCCGGGCTTGCACCCTCCCCGGCTCGCTTTGCGCAGCATGATGACGGCTTACTGTCTTCATTAACGCTTTTCATTTATATGATATATTCAGTATATCACGCGTTTTTTGAAATGTCAAGATACAAAAAAGATTTGTCTGCCACGCTTTTGGCTGCTTTGAAAAGGCTGCTACGGGAAAATATCGTTTTCCAGCAACTGCTCAAAGCTTTCGATATACAGATCGGAGAGCGCGCGCAATTGCTCTTCTGAGGCGTGCGCGGCTTCGTCTGCGACGGCGACGGTGAAAAAGCCGCCTGCCCGCGCCCCGACAACACCCGGCACAATATCCTCAAAAACCGCGCACT
Source organism: Eubacteriales bacterium (assembly GCA_048527645.1). GTDB lineage: Bacteria > Bacillota > Clostridia > Oscillospirales > CAG-272 > HGM12669. The sequence goes on from DBGFNI010000070.1 coordinate 18,090, forward strand.
GCGCGGGAGAAACGCCGATTCGCTCCGCCGCTGCCAGGTATACATCCGGAAAGCCTTTGCCCCGCTTGACCTGCGCGCTGGTTACAAAATGGGAAAAATAACCGAAAATGCCGTTGTTTTTCAGTGCCGGTTCATACAGAGAGCGGTGAGAAGCGGTAGCAACCGCACACGGGATATGCTTTTCTGCCAGCAGCTGCAAATAGGCTGCGACGCCGGGCTTGAGCCCGATGCGGTGCGCAAAGGCGTCCTCACTCATCTCCTGCCATTCCGCTAAAATATCCTCCGGCTTTTCCCGGAGATGAAAACGGGAAATGGTATATTCCGCAGCGCCTGCAAAGCCCAACGGCGCGATCGCGTTGTAGTAATCCGGCGGGACCGCAAATCCGCGCCTACCCAAAAATTCCTCGTCGATCCGACGCCAAATACCGGACGAATCCAAGATCGTCCCGTCCAGGTCAAACACGGCGCCCCGCAGCGTCACTGCCATGCCCACACCTCCCCCGAAGGCTTTGAGCGTATGATAAGCAGCGTGCCGTTTTCCACCGTGATGCAGGCGTGCTCCCCGACAATTTCATTGCTGACGCCCAGCGGAAAGGAGGCGGAGAGCACGGCGTTTTGCATCGGATATTTCACGCCGGAGAGCGTTACCCCCTCGGCGTCGCCGTCAAGGGCAAACACGGATAAATACCCGTCGGTGCGGGCGATTGTCATCTCGCCGTTGTGCAGCGCCGTGATGTAGGCATTTTTTTCATACATTATGATCTCGCACCCTTGCTTTGCAGCCCATACGAGTGCCTGGAGGTTGGCGACGGTGTGCGAAATGCGCTTGCCGCCGCAGCCGCCGTAAACGCGAAACGACCGGTATCCCAGCTCTATGCCGCGGCGCAGCGCCAGAACGGAATCGGTGTCGTCCTTCATGACGGGGTATACCTCCGTATCGTCGGGCAGAGCGGTTTTTTTGTGCAGCGAGTCCAGATCGCCGATCAGAATATCCGGTTTCCGTCCCGCCGGCAGCAAATGCTCCAGTCCGCCGTCCGCCGCGATCAGCAGATCCTGCGCTTGCGGCGTGAAAGACGGACCGCAGAATTCCGCGGCAGCGACAATATAGCATACACCGTTTCGGTGCGGATCGTGTGGTATCATGTTATGCGCCCCTTGCGACATGATATGCTTGAACAAAAGCTGTTGTGCGCTGCATTTCAGTCCAGCGCGAACAGGGTGGTATAATCCCAGCTTTCGCCCGCTTTCAGGATGGATTCGCCGCGGTTCGGACCGTCGGGTGCGAACTGGGTTTCCAGACAGACGGCATGCTGATTGCATTTCGGCGCGCCGCCCTTAAGCGGGATCGGGCCGCCCATGAAGTTGGCGGTGTACAGCTGGATACAGGGGAGATTGGTATATACACGCATGGTGTGCTTTTTCGCACTCAGATATGCGGCGCGGTAGAGCGTGTAATGCTCCCACTTCATAGATTCTTCCTGATTGAGATAATAATTGTGGTCATAGCCGTTGCCGCGCACAATCTGCGGATGCGCGCTTGCAATGTCATCGCCCAGCCGCTTGGGACAGCGGAAATCAAAGGGTGTTTGATCCACCGGCGCGATGTTTATGGGGATCAGACTGGCATCGACCTCGCTGTAGCGGTCGGCATACAGCTGCAGCGTGTGATCGTAAATATCGCCGCTGTCATAGCCGTTGAGATTAAAGTAGGAGTGATTGGTCATATTGAAGGGGGTATCCCGGTCTGCAACTGCCTCATAGTGGATGGCGAGACAGCCCGGTGAGAGCAGATAGGTGACACGGACGCGCGCCGTGCCGGGATATTTTTCCTCCCCGTCCGGTGAGACCAGCGTCAACACCAGCCCCTCGCCGCCCTGCATCATGGCGGGGACGGCTGTCCAGATTCTTTTATCAAATCCGACATTGCCGCCGTGGAGGTGATTGATGCCTTTTTCGTTTGCGTTCAACGTGAAAACACGGTTGTTCATTGTGAATGTACCGCCGCGGATCCGATTGGCGTATCTGCCGATCAGCGCGCCCATGTAGCCGTCGCTGTTCAGATATCCTTCCACGGTGTCGTAGCCCGCGACGATATCACAGCCATCGACACACAGCGTCTGGAGAATGCCGCCCAGCGTCAAAACAGTTGCGCTCAGATTGCCTGCGCGCAGGGTGTATGCTTCTACGACCTGCCCGTCGGGCGTCGTACCAAACAACTTCTTTTCCATATGCATGCACCATTCCTTATTCTTACAATTATCAATAAAATCAATTGTCTTATTTTACCATGAAAAGGCATTCTTTGTCAACTCTTTTTTGTTGACAAAGCGTCGGTTGTGCGAGAAATAAAAATTGTAAAAAGGTATTGACACATTGCACGGAATATGTTACAATATCTCTACCTCTAACAAAGGGTCTTTTTTTTGCGGGCTTTTTTTGGAAACCGTCAAAGCACGGTTGGCCGGGCGACCCGGTCGAGGGAGGTACAAGGTGCCGGCGCTGCCGGTATCATCAATCGGAAGCGGGGCAAGTCGGATTACCCCGGTCTTCAAAACACAGGAGGTGCCTAACAAATGAGAGTAAAGATCACATTGGCGTGCAGCGAGTGCAAGCAGAGAAACTACGACACGAAGAAAAACAAGAAAAACGATCCGGATCGTTTGGAAATGAAGAAGTACTGTCGTTTCTGCCGTAAGCATACCCTGCATAAGGAAACGAAGTAAGGACGGAGGAAACGATTTATGGCTGAAGAAAAGACAGTAGACACTACCCCAGCCGAGGAAATTGCGGCAGTATCCGACAATACCGCGAAAACCGAAAAAGTTGCCAAGTCCGAAAAATCCGGCAAGGCCGAAGGAAAGAAAAAAACCGGCTTCTTTAAGAAGATCGGCAAGTTTTTCAAGGATTACAAGGCTGAGCTGAAGAAAATCGCTTGGCCGACTTGGCGCGCAAACACCAAGACCACCGTGGTGGTGATTATTACGCTGGTGATTTGTTCCGTTTTGGTCGGTGTGCTTGACCTGGCGTTCAACAAGGGAATTCTGTGGCTTGGTACCCTGATTTAATCAAGGCAGCCGCTTTGAAAGGAGCCGAATGAATGGCAAGCACGATTGAAACCACTAACGAAGCCAGATGGTATGTGGCACATACCTATTCCGGGTATGAAAACAAGGTCAAACAAAATCTGGAAAAGATTGTTGAAAACCGGAAATTGGAAAATTTGATTCTGGATGTGCAGATTCCCGTCGAGACCGTCCTTGAGGGCGAGGGGGACAAGCAGAAGGAAGTGGAGAGCAAGGTATTTCCCAGTTATGTTATGGTGAAGATGGTCATGTCCGATGAGACATGGCATGTTGTGCGTAACATCACGGGAGTGACCGGCTTTGTCGGTCCCGGCTCAAAGCCCATTCCGCTCACCGACGAGGAGGTTCGCGCCATGGGCGTGGAGGTCAGCGGCGAAGAGAGCACATCACAGCCTGAACGCAAGCTGGCGTTTGCCGTAGGCGATACGGTGGTGCTCAGCGCAGGCTTTTTGCAGGGCAATACCGGTACGGTTACCGCGATTTCTCCGGACTCGGAGAAGGTCACTGTGACGGTGTCTATGTTCGGACGCGACACATCCGTGGAATTGGATGCTGTGAACGTCAAAAAGCAGGAGCATTAAGGCTTTTGCTGTGGGAGGGAAACAAAATCAAGACAGGTTTCCCGCTTTGAAATTACCACACTTGGAGGAAAAAGAAAATGGCAAAGAAAATTACAGCTTATATTAAATTGCAGCTTCCCGCAGGCAAGGCAACGCCTCAGCCCCCCGTCGGTCCCGCTTTGGGTCAGCACGGTGTGGCAATCGGCGCCTTCACCAAGGAATTCAACGAGAGAACGAAGGATCAGATGGGAATGATCATTCCTGTTGTGATCACCGTATATGCGGACCGTTCCTTCACCTTTATCACCAAGACTCCTCCGGCACCTGTGCTGATCAAAAAGGCAGCAGGTCTGGAGTCCGCTTCCGCCACTCCCAACAAGGAGAAGGTCGGTAAGATCACCCGTGCACAGGTTCAGCAGATCGCTGAAACCAAAATGCCCGATCTGAACGCAGGCAGCCTGGAGGCAGCCATGAGCATGATCGCAGGAACTGCCCGCAGCATGGGTATCACCGTTGAAGAGTAAGGCAGAGGAGGAAGAGAGCCATGACAAAAGGAAAGAAATATATTGACAGCGTTAAGCTGATCGACAAGGCAAAGCTGTATGATACCGACGAGGCAATCAAACTTCTGTGTCAGACTGCAAAAGCAAAATTCGATGAAACCGTAGAAATTCATATCCGTCTGGGCGTCGACTCCCGTCACGCTGACCAGCAGGTCAGAGGCGCAGTCGTCCTGCCGCACGGTACCGGTAAAACCGTTCGCACCCTGGTGTTTGCAAAGGGAGACAAGGCAACTGCCGCTGAACAGGCAGGCGCGGATTATGTCGGTGCGGAAGATATGGTGGAGAAAATCACCAAAGAGAACTGGTTTGATTTTGATGTTGTCATCGCAACGCCTGACATGATGGGCGTGATCGGCCGTCTGGGTAAGGTTCTGGGTCCCAAGGGCTTGATGCCGAACCCCAAGGCAGGCACGGTTACCATGGATGTGGCGAAGGCTGTTACCGATGCGAAGGCAGGTAAGATTGAATACCGTCTGGATAAGACGAACATCATCCACTGCCCGATCGGCAAGGCATCCTTCGGCGAGGAGAAGCTGACCGACAACTTTAACACGCTGATCGGCGCTGTTCTGAAGGCAAAGCCGGCTGCTGCAAAGGGTCAGTATATCAGAAGCTGCGTTCTCGCAACCACGATGGGCCCCGGCATCAAGATCAACTACGCAAAGCTGGGCTGATCCGACTGACACGGTCGAACAGAATTTATTTGTGGCAGAGGCTGCCGGACTTCCGGCAAGCCTCTGCTTTTTTTTCTGCCATTGCTTTGAGACGCGCGCTGCCGTGCATCCAATCTGCGGCGGCGCATTTCCATTTCCCGGCGCTTCAATCGGCGTTTCAATCAGAAAACACGGCTTTTGCGGACAGCAGAAACAGAGACGCCCTGCGGCTCATAAGTGCATTGTACCGCGGCGTTGCGATCGGAATAAGAAAAGAGCGGTGACCCGTACCATGACGGGTCACCGCTCTTATATGCATGTGTTGCGGCTGAAAATGATTTCAGAAAACCGCGTCTCAGTCCTCAAACTGCGTGCAGAAACGCATCAGAATGGTCGCAATCTGCGCACGCGTTGCAAAGCCGCCGTGCTCCAGCTTCTTGCCGATACCGCCGATCAGACTGACGGCATTTGCCCAGGACATTGCATCCGTTGCATAGGTGGGCAATGTGTTGTAATCCTCAAAAGCGGAGAGGTCTGCGCGGTTAGATACATCCTTGCGCAGAATGTTCGCTGTGAAACGGTACATGATCACTGCGAAGTCGCGGCGGGAAATCGGTCGATCCGGTGCGAAGGTACTCGCTGTTACGCCGCCTACCACGCCGTTTTCTGCTGCCCATTCCACGGCTTTAATATACCATGCAGACTGAACAACATCGGTAAACTTGGCAGACACGTTGCCGGTCGGCTCAGGAGAACCGACATAGCGCCACAGAATCATCACAACCTGCGCACGGGTCGTCTGTGCATCAGGCTTAAACAGTTCTCTGCCGCTGCCGTCGCCTGCCTTGC
>DBGFNI010000071.1:0-4830 GCA_048527645.1 Eubacteriales bacterium
CGGTTTTATTGCGCGGCAATTTGCTTGCGCAATTGCAAAATGATTTTCTTTTCCAGTCTTGAGATATACGACTGTGAGATCCCCAGAAGATCGGCAACCTCCTTTTGCGTTTTTTCCTCACCTCCGGTGATGCCGAAGCGAAGATCGATGATCATTTGTTCGCGCTTGGATAATTGGCGCAGCGCACCGTGTATCATTCTTTTGTCCTCATCGGCTTCCAAAGAATGATATACCGTATCGGCATCGCCGCCTAATATATCGGACAGCAAGAGTTCGTTGCCTTCCCAGTCGACATTCAACGGCTCGTCGATAGACAGCTCCTGCTTGCAATTGCTGTTCTTTCGCAAAAACATCAGAATTTCATTCTCTATGCACCTTGAGGCGTATGTAGCGAGCTTGATATTTTTTTCTGTTTTGAAGGTTTTGATTGCCTTGATCAGTCCTATGGTGCCGATTGATATCAAATCTTCGATTCCGACGCCGGTGTTTTCAAATTTTTTCGCGATAAAAACGACCAGCCGCAGATTCTTTTCGATCAGGATTTGACGGTTTTCTGGATGCGTTTCTAAACTCTCCAACAAATCCCTCTCTTCCTCCGCACTTAGCGGCAGCGGCAGCGTCTGCGCACCGTTGATGTAATAAAGCCCGCCGACATTAATTTTTAAATAGCGTTTAAAAATATCAAATACAGCAGATTCCAATTTTGAGGCAGTTGCAATCATGGTTTTTTTCATAAAACATTTCTCCTTTTAGTTTTCCAGTAGCACAGCAGGGATCAGCCCCTGTATTTCAGAAGAAGCAGTGCGTGAAAATTCTTTCTCCGTAAAGCCGATTACCGCTTGCTTTAATTCCGGCGTCTCCCCTTCCCTGTGCAAAATAATTCTGTCGGGCAAAAATCCCTCCAGCAGCGATTCGCCGTTCACGGTTTTTGCCGGGATGACACGTCTTTTCACCGCGGGCGGAGGCGTTGCATGCGCAAGCAGCGCTTCTCTGCTGCACAGAATCACGGGCAGTCCGCTGAACGGCTCGGTCAGCAGATTTCCGCTGTCGATCAGACAATCGATCATTTTTTTGCAGCCGCTCCATTCCACGGTGACTCGAATCTGTCCGCTTGCGTGCCGAATACGCCTTTTGATACATACAAACAGCAGCAGGGCGCATAAAACTGCGGAAAAAAGGATATAGAAAGCACTTGGCTTACTGTGGTATGCATCCGATCGGTACGGTAAGCGTGAGACCAGATATACCGCTGCCATTGCAGCACCGCCGAAAAGCAAATTGACAAAATAAAATATCAGAACGGTTCGCATTTTTTTGCATTTCATCCGCGGAAAATCAAAGGCGATCGCACAAATGACAATCGAAACTAGGATATGCAGTATCAGGGCGATACCCCTCTTTCCCGGTAGAACGGTAGCAGCAACCTCATACAGCGCGCCCAACGTGGCGGAAAGCGCGAGGCGCCATGCCCTTCGCGGCAGAAGAAGCAGCGCGGCAGTGATGTATAACACCAAAAAGTCCATGCTGAAATCGATCAAAAATAAGACGTCGCAGTAAATCACCCGATATTCCAAACCTCTTTTCACCTCCCGCGGTCATTGTATCACGGCGGGAAAGAGGAAGCTGTCGAATCGCTTATCTGTTTTTCCGTTAATTTTGAAAAATAATTGCATAACGACTGAAAATATGATATAATGCTGACAGGAACGTCAGAAGGATGATAAACAGATCGAAACGGTAAAACGCTATAATGAAAAAAGAAATACAACGATTTGCTGACAGTACGGTCATGGAGGGCTATCTTTCCATTCGTGCTGTGCTTTGGGGAATAGAAAACACGGGAAATACGCGCGTTATCCGTCAGATCTGGTATGACGGTGTACGGGAAAAGGCAAAGCGGCGAGAGCTGGCCGGCTTGCGCAAAGCGGCGGATACCTTTGGGTATTCCATGCGCGCTGTGAGCGCCGCGGAAATAGACGCTGTCACCGTCGGCAATACGCACGGCGGCATCATCGCGTTTTGCTCCGAGCGTGCGCTTCCTTCAATACAAGATGATTGTGTGCAAGTACCGAATGCGGGATTTTATATGATGTTGCAAGGGATTGAGGACCCGTATAACTTCGGCTATGCCCTGCGCTCGGCATATGCCGCCGGAGTGGATGGCATTGTTCTTTCTCCGCGCAACTGGATGAGCGCCGCAGGGGTGGTCTGCCGCTCATCTGCGGGCGCTTCGGAGCGGCTGCAGATGTTTGTTGCGTCAGATGAAGAGGCGGCTGCTTTTTTCCGGGAAAAGCATTATCGGATCGTGTGTGCCGATATGGATCAATCCGTCAGCGTGTATGACGCTGATTTAAAAAAGCCGCTGCTTTTGATTGTTGGAGGAGAAAAGAGAGGGATTTCGCGCGGACTTCTTTCCCAAGCAGATCAAATTGTCCGCCTGGATTACGGCAGACCGTTCCCTGCTGCACTCAGCGCAGCGTCTGCCGCGAGCATTCTTTCCTTTGAAGTGCTGCGACAAAATCGCGGGAGGTGAAGAATTATGGAGGAAAGGAATAACCGCCAAAAAATGCATCAAAATGATAAGGGACAGCCAAACAGGACGAAACGAAAAAGAAACCGTCCTTTTGTGCTGATTGTGTTACTGGTGCTGATTCTGCTCTTCGCAATTGCCGTCCTGATCTTTTGGGCGGTGAGCAATGCACGCAGTGATGCAAACAGCCTGGAGCGCAGCTATTACGCGGCGGTGAACGAAACGCTGCCTGTGTATACGGACTATCTGTATGAAAAAGACTTTGATGAGGATATTTTTGAGGATGTTCAATACACCTCGATGAACCGCACGATGCTTTTTGATTTCGGCGCGCAGAGTATCCGATTGAATCTGGATGACAACTTGAGCAGCTACGGCACTGATGTCTCCTTTTTTGCCGATTATTTCTCAACGGTTATTCGCGGCGATTACGAAAGCTATATCGGATTTTTTGACGACAGCTACGCGGAAAATGACTACAATATGCCGCTGCCGACTGAGCCGTTTACCATGCAAAGACTCTATGATATTGAGGTGACAAAGCACAGCGACACGCAGAAGACCACGGATGACGGAAAAACCTATACCTATTATTCCGTTTCATATAAAATCTTGAAAAACAACGGCTCCTTCCGCAATGATATCCGCGAGGGTCAGGCAAGAGTGCTTTCCTTCCGGTTGTGTCAGACAGACAGCGGGATTCAGATTTCGCAGATACAGCCGAAAGTGGAATTGCAAAGTTAAGACATGCGACAAAAATGCATCAGGAGGTGTGAATGATACAGATGGAAGTCATGCGTTATTTATGGATCGCAGTCATTTTTTTGGCAACCTTTACCGAGGCAATGTCCTTTTCCCTGGTGGCGGTCTGGTTTATCCCGAGCGCTTTGGTGGCTTTGGTGCTTTCCTTTTTTGACATTGCGGTATGGGTGCAGGTGCTGGTCTTTTTCGCCTTGTCTTTTGTTCTGCTGATCACGGTTCGAAAATGGTCGGTAAAACTGCTGAAGGTCAAAAATACGCCGACCAATGCGGACGCGGTGATCGGCAAAGAAGCCGTTGTGACCGAAGAAATTGACAATCTTCGTTCCACCGGTCAGGTACGTATCGACGGAAAGCTCTGGACGGCACGTAGTGCCGGCTCCGAACAGCCAATTCCGACCGGAACGGTTGTTGAGGTGATACGGATCGAGGGCGTCAAGGCAATGGTATCTCCCCGTGAAAATCATCGGGATACAGTGATTGAATAATATATGGAAAAAATTAATGATATAAGGAGAACTTTGATATGGAAATCATTATTATCGCGCTGGTTGTCCTGGTATTCATTGTGATTATCAGCAACGTCAAAATTGTACCGCAGGCGCATGCGTTTGTGCTCGAACGGTTGGGTGCATACCATGACACCTGGAAAACTGGTCTGCATTTTAAGATCCCCTTTATTGACCGTGTTTCCAAGAAAATTTCATTGATGGAACAGGTCGCGGACTTCCCTCCTCAGCCAGTAATCACCAAAGACAATGTGCGGATGCAAATCGATACCGTAGTTTTCTATCAGATTACCGACTGTAAGCTCTATGCGTACGGCGTGCAGAACCCCATGGCGGCCATCGAAAACCTGACGGCTACCACGCTGCGTAATATTATCGGCGATCTAGAACTGGATTCCACCCTGACCTCCCGCGATATTATCAACACAAAAATGCGTGCCATTTTGGATGAGGCGACCGACCCTTGGGGGATCAAGGTCAACCGTGTCGAGCTCAAAAATATCATGCCGCCGAAAGAAATTCAGGATGCGATGGAAAAGCAGATGAAGGCGGAGCGCGAACGCCGCGAGCAGATTCTTAAGGCGGAGGGCGAAAAGAACTCTACCATTCTGGTCGCTGAAGGACGCAAGCAGTCTCTGATCCTGGAGGCGGAGGCTGCAAAGCAGTCTGCTATTTTGAACGCAGAGGCTGATAAGGAAGCAATGATCCGCCGCGCAGAAGGTGAAGCGGAGGCAATTTTGAAAGTGCAGGAAGCAACCGCATCCGGTATCAAGAAGATCAACGAAGCTGCGCCTACAGAAGCCGTGATAGCAATCAAGAGCCTTGAGGCGTTTGAAAAAGCCGCAGACGGCAAGGCAACCAAAATTATTATCCCGAGCAATATTCAGGGCGTTGCAGGACTTGCCGCTTCCGTCAAGGAACTGGTCAACGGCGATCCGCAATAAATTCCGGCGGAAAACCGCATAACAAATCATAAAATATCGCCCCACGGCATACATTGAAAAAAATGTTTCCGTGGGGCGATATTATGTT
>DBGFNI010000072.1:0-10925 GCA_048527645.1 Eubacteriales bacterium
CTGACGGCGGGATTCCTGCTCCAGCCACAGTCCCATGATGTTGCGCAAAAAGCGGATCTTGTTCCCCACTCCGCCTTCGTTGGTAAAATCGTATTTTTTCGCTGCCGCACCGCGCGACGGTGCATCCAGCTCCGTCCCCATCAAAGACCAGGTTCCGCTGGAAAGAAAGACAAAGTCATCCCCCGCCGCCGGAACCGCCACAACCGCGCTCGCCGTATCGTGCGCACCGACGTTGACCACCTTCGCATGCAGCGCGCCGACCTGCTGCAAAACGCTTTCGGAAAGAGGTCCGACCGTGTCACCCGGCCGTGCCATCGGGGCAAACAGACTGCGCGGAATCCCGAATGTCTGCAAAATCCGGTCGGAAAAATCACGCGTTCCCGCGTCCAGCAGCTGGCTGGTCGAGGCAATGGTATATTCACACCGCATATTTCCCGTCAGGAAATAATTGAGCAAATCGGGGGTGAAGAGGAGCTTGTCTGCCGCACCGAACAGCTGCGGCTGCTGCTCCTTGAGCGCAATCAGCTGAAAAAGTGTGTTAAAATCATTGGTTTGCAAGCCGGTGATATCATACACCTCAGAACGGGACATCACCTCGTATGCCCGCCGCGGCACACCGACCGTCCGCGCGTCGCGGTAATGCACGGGGTTGGCAAGCAGTCTGCCGCCCGCGTCCAAAAGTCCGAAATCCACTCCCCAGGTGTCAATCCCCACCGAGGCGATATCCCGGTCCTCGCCAAGCGCGCAGGTGCGCAGCGCCTGCAGAATTTCATGGTAAATCCGCAGAATATCCCAGCTGAACGTATTTCCCACCGTGACAGGCTCGTTGGGAAAACGGTGATTTTCCCGCAGTGTCAGCTTCTCTCCGTCGTAGCTGCCGACAATCCCCCGTCCGCTGGAGGCGCCCAGGTCAATTGCAAGCATTTTCAAATCTGCCATAACATTTCTCCTTTGGTATATGATATATTGGAATCTCGCAAAATCATTCTGTTTCTTTCCGATGCTTTACGGTTTGAGCTCAACAACGGTAACGCCCATGTCTCCCTCGCCGATCGCGCCGGCGCGAAAGCTCTTCACGCGGCCGTCCCGCTTGAGCTCCGTCCACAGCGCCTTGCGCAACGCGCCGGTTCCTTTTCCGTGGATGATCGTTACACTTTTGGCATGCGCCAGCTGCGCGTCATCCAGATATTTGTCTACCATAAACCACCCGTCATCTCCGGTCTGACCGCGAATATCCAGTTCCGTGTGAAAGTTTTTTGTCACCGCCAGCTGCACATTTCCCGTTTGTTTGGGCTTTTTCTCCGTCAGCTTCACGGTTTTGCCGTCAACCAGCATCAGATTCTTGACATTGGTTTTGGTTTTCAGCATGCCGGCTTTGACCATCACATCGCCGTTCTTGTCCGGCGCTGCCGTCACCACGCCCGCCTTGTTAATGTTGACTAAAATCACCTGATCGCCCACCTTCAGCGGACGGGGCAGCTCATAGTCCTGCACAACCGTTTCGTTCACAGGGTCAATATCCGAGGCGTTTTCACGCAGATACAGGCGGATGTTCTGCCGCGTCTTGGCGATGTGCTCCTTCAGATTTTCGCTTTCGCGCTGTTTTTGAAGCGTCTCCATTTGCTCCAGAATAAAGCGTTCGGAGGCTTTTGCGCTCTCTACAATCCGCACCGCCTGCTCGTGCGCATGCTGCACTTCCTTTTCCGCCCGTGCAAGATCGCGGGCAATTTTTTCATCCGCTTCCTTTTTATACGCTTCATATTCCAGACGCAGCTGCTGCGCCTGCTGCTTTTCATGCTCCATCTCAGAGCGCTCGCGCTCCAGCTTTTCCAGCACGTCTTCAAACTGCCGGTTCTCCGCGTTCACAAGTGAAGCGGCACGTGCCACAATGTCTCCCGGCAGACCCAACCGCTCGGAAATGGCAAATGCATTGGATTTTCCGGGTGCGCCGATGATCAGGCGGTATGTCGGCTGCAAGCTCTCCACATCAAATTCGCAGGAGGCGTTGCACACGCCGTCTGTTTGCAGGGCGTACGCTTTCAGCTCCGCATAGTGGGTTGTGGCCGCGCACAGCGCGCCGGCCGCGCGCACATGCTCCAAAATCGCCACCGCCAGCGCAGCGCCCTCCACCGGGTCGGTTCCCGCGCCCAGCTCGTCAAAAAGCACCAGCGACCGGTGATTGATCTGCGGCAAAAAGCCGACGATGTTGACCATATGACCGGAAAACGTGGAAAGAGACTGTTCAATGCTCTGCTCGTCTCCGATATCCGCGAAAATGCGGTCAAATATACACAGCACCGAGCTCTCATCCGCCGGAATATGCAATCCCGCCTGCGCCATGAGGCAGAACAAGCCGATCGTTTTCAGCGTAACGGTTTTACCGCCCGTGTTGGGCCCCGTCACAACCAGCGTGTCAAAATCCTCGCCCAGGCGAATGCTCACCGGGACAACCTTCTTTTGGTCGAGCAGCGGATGCCGCGCCCGCACCAGAGAAATGCTGCGCTGCTCGTGAAAGCGCGCCTCGCTCCCGTCCAGTCGGTAAGAAAGCTCAGCCTTTGCAAAGACAAACGCAATCTGCGTGATGCTCTCATAGTCCGCGCAAATCTGCTCCCCGTGCTGTGCGACCTGTTCGGAGAGCTGCTGCAAAATCCGTTCGATCTCCTTCTGCTCTTTGGTTTGCAGTACCCGCAGCTCGTTGTTGGCGTCCACCACACTCATCGGCTCAACAAACAGCGTCGCGCCGGAAGCCGAGGTGTCGTGGATCAGACCCTTGATCTCATTTTTACATTCCGCCCGTACCGGAATCACATATCTGCCGTCGCGGATTGTCACGATGTTTTCCTGCAAAAACTTGGAATACGTCGGCGAGGTGATATACTTTTGCAGCAGTTCGCGGATTTTCGCGTTGGCATGGTTGATTTTGCGGCGGATTTCCGCCAGCGCCCCGGAGGCTTCATCCGCGATCGTATCCTCTGAGAAAATACTGCGCGTGATGTCGCGCTCCAGATATCGGTTCGGCTCCAGCAGTTCAAACAGCTCCGCCATGCTGCCCGCCGCGGCGCCCGCGTCCGACTGAATATAGTCGCACAGGCCGGCGGCACACCGCAGCACGCCCGCCACGTCCAACAGCTTTGCGGGAGAGAGCGCCGCGCCCTTTTGCGCGTGGCGCACCGCGTCCGTCACGTCGTGCACCCGGTCAAACACAGGCATGCCCTTGACCCCGATCAAACGCTTTGCATCAGTGGTCTGATGCTGCATTTTTTCAATATATACCTGGGAAAACCGGGGTTTTAACACGGATGCAAGCTGTGCGGCGCCCTCGGTGGGGGCGAGCTTTGCCAGCATTTCGCGGATGCGGTCAAACTCCAGAATCATCATCGGTTTGTGTAAATTCGGCATATCAATTTTTCCTAATAAAATATCCTATAATATGGTTTTATAAAAGGTCAGGGAGTGATAACCGTGCTCCACATGGCACAGCAAGTACCGCTCGCAGACCTGCGCGAAGGAAAGCAGCTCCGCCTCTTCCAGATGAAAGGAAAACTGCTTGGCAGCAGGGGCGGTGATGACATACCGCAGGGCTGCCGTCACACTGTTGGAAATTTTGACGCACAGCGCGCCGCCGTCGTCCTCATAAGGGGTGAGGGGCACGGGCTGCTTGCTCTGACAGCGGTCGCACAGCAGTGTGCCGTTGAGCAAATCAAAAAACATGTCCCGCTCACCGTATTCCGCGCCGCATGCACCGCACGCGCCGAGCTGCGGCAAAAAGCCGATGATACAGGCGCAGCGGAATTCAAAGGTACCCTTCACCAGCGCCGGCGCATGGCTCTCTTTTTCCAGACACCACAACGCGTTGAGCGTCAGCTGCAGCATGCTGTGCTCGTCGCTCTCCTCCAGACACACATCCGCCGCAACATCGCACAGATAGGTCGCCAGTGCAAGCGTTGTGAGATCCTGCCGCAGATGAAAATAACTGCACACGACCTCGCACTCCTGCAAGGTATAACTGTTTTTCCCTCGGTACAGCGTGTAATCGCCGCAGCAAAACAGCTGCGTTGCGGAAAGAAAGCGGCTCGTCGGACGCTTCGCACCGCGCGCAAACACAGAGATTTTCCCGCGCGACGCGGTCAGCAGCGTCATCATCCGGTCAAAGTCGCCTACATCCGTCACCCGCACCACCAAGCCACGCAGCTGCTCTGTCATGAGTCGTCCCGAAAGCCGAAGTTGGCAATATTGGACTGGTTGTCACGCCAGTTTTCCTTCACCTTGACCCAAAGATTGAGGTAAACCTTGGTACCCAAAAATGCTTCCAGATCCTGGCGGGCATAGCTGCCGATGGTTTTGAGCTGCGCACCGTTCTTGCCGATGATCATTCCCTTATGGCTCTCCCGCTCACAGAAGATCTCCGCGCGGATCGACACCAAATCTTTCCGCTCGGAAAAATCCTCGATCACCACCGCGATCCCGTGCGGGATTTCATCGTTCATGGTGCGCAGTATTTTTTCCCGGATGATTTCCGCGGCGATTTGACGCTCCGGCTGATCGGTGATCATGTCCGGCGGGAACATCCACGGTCCCTCCTGCATCAGCGGCGCAAGCTCTTCAAATATAATATCAATACCCTTGCCCTTGGCAGCGGAAATCGGAACCACCGCATGAAAGTCAAACATTTCCGAAAAGCGTTGGATGGTCTGCCCGACCTTTTCCGCCGTGGAAATGTCCGTCTTGTTGATGACGAGAATGGTCGGCGTGCCGGATTTGGAAAGGCGCTTCATCAGCTCCTCTTCGGCGGGACTCAGATGCTTGTCCGCCTCAACCACATACAAAACCGCATCAACATCGCCCACCGTTTCGCCCGCGGTCTTCATCATATAATCGCCCAGCTTGTTCTTCGGGCGGTGCATGCCCGGCGTGTCCAAAAACACATACTGGGTGTCACCCACGGTGTGAATCCCCGTGATGCGCGTCCGCGTGGTCTGGGGCTTTGCGGAGACAATCGCAATCTTCTCTCCCAATATGGTGTTCAGCAATGTCGATTTTCCCACATTGGGGCGTCCGACAATCGCAATAAAGCCTGTTTTTGTTGTCATACTGTTTTCGTCTGCTCCTGTTTCTCTTTTTCTTCCGTCAAACGGTCCAGGCCGATGCTGTGCAGAATTTCCTTTTGTTTGCGGCGCATTTCCCGGTCCTGTTCTGCTCCCAACTCATGATCGTATCCCAAAAGATGCAGCAGAGAATGCACGCTTAAAAACGCCAGCTCGCGGTCCAGCGAATGACCGAACTGCTGCGCCTGCTGCATCGCACGGCTGACGCACAGGACAATATCGCCCAGTGCAACACCGCCCGCCACGCAATCCGTTTCGGGATTGATTTGTGCAATGCTCTCCCACTCCGGGAAGGACAGCACATCCGTCACCGCGTCCTTGCCGCGCCACTCCCGGTTGAGGCGGCGAATGGTCTCCCCGTCCACAAAGGTGACGGAAATCTCCGCCGGGTAAGGAAATGCCTCATATTGCAGCGCCGCGCGCAGCGCACGGCGAATCAGCGCACGCATGGCGGGCGTGACCACCGCCTCCTTCTGCTCGTTGCGCGTGTAAACCGTGTCATTCCTGCGCTTAGTTTTCACGGCGCTTCTCGCCTCCGTTCTTTTCAAAGCGGTATTTCTGTGCTTTTCCTGCCTGTTCCCGCTCCGCTTTGTCATACGCGCTGATGATTTTCTGCACCAGCTTGTGCCGCACAACGTCTCTCTGATCAAAATGATGGATGGCGATCCCGTCGATGTTTTTCAGAATCCGGCACGCCTGCGCCAAACCGCTTTTTTTGCCGAACGGCAGATCGGTCTGCGTCAGATCTCCCGTGACCACCGCCTTGGACCGAAAGCCCAGACGGGTCAGAAACATTTTCATCTGTTCGGGCGTTGTGTTCTGTGCCTCGTCCAGAATGATAAAAGAATCGTCCAGCGTTCTGCCGCGCATATACGCCAGCGGCGCGATCTCGATCATCCCGCGCTCCGCATAGCGCTGATAGGTCTCGGTGCCGAGCATTTCATACAGCGCGTCATACAGCGGGCGCAGATAAGGGTCGATCTTGTTCTGCAAATCCCCCGGCAAAAAGCCCAGCTTCTCCCCCGCTTCCACCGCCGGACGCGTCAGCACAATCCGCTCAATTTCCTTATTGCGCAGCGCCGTGACCGCCATTGCCACGGCAAGAAAGGTCTTGCCCGTTCCGGCGGGGCCGACCCCCAGAATAATGGTGTTGTTCTGAATGGCCTGTACATAGTGCTTCTGCCCCACGGTCTTTGCATTGATCGGCTTGCCGCGCGTGGTCAGGCAGATGCAGTCGCTGTCCAGCGCCGAAAGCTCCTCTGTTTTTCCGTCGGAGACCATGGAAAGGACATATTCCACGTTTTGTTCGCTGATGCTGCCCTTCATTCGGATCATCCGGCACAGACTGCGTACCGCCTGGCACGCCTGCTCCGCCGCCGCTTCCTCCTCCGCGCGGATCACCACGGCGTTCCCGCCGCTCTCCATGGTATCTCTGCTGACAATCTGCACGCCGAAGCGCTCCTCCAAGAGGCGCACATTCGCGTCATATGCGCCGAAGAGCGCAACGGTCTGCTCCATGGTATCGGTTAATACGATTTTTTCCGTCATAAATGCTTCCTTTGTTTTGTTAATCCGTGCCGTCCGTCCCCGCGTTCTGCTGTTCCTCCGACGGTGTGAAGGTGACAAAATCCTCTCGCGCAATATTGCGAACACATTCCACTGCGCCGTGCACGACAAGCAGATCCTCCGACCATTCCTCCTGCACGGCGGTGCTCTCAATTTCCGCATCCGCCAGAGCGCTGCGCATTTCCTCTTGCAGCGCGGCCTCTGCCTGAGCAAGCGCCTGTTCCTGCGTCAGGCGCACCGTCTTTTCTTCATACGGCAGATAATGATCGGTGCTGATTTGCAGCGGCAAAACCGAGCCGCCGGGGAGTATATACGACTTCTCATCTTCTATTTTATCACATAATGCAGGTAAATTTCCATAGTTTCAGAAAAGTTTTATATTTTTTCCGAAAAAAATCAGTCCTTTTTCCCGATATATCTCCCCCGTATACTGTTTTTGCACCTGCTCGAGCGGAATTTCGATGCGAATGCGGTAAACCGTCTGCGCATATACCTTTCCGCCGGCGCGCACCAGACGGTATACCCCCTCGGCATCCGGCTCAAGTCCGGAAATGAGCGTCTGCCCTCTTCCCACCACGTCACCCGGCTGCACCAGCACATCTCCCGCCGTGCTCTCCACCCGCACGATCACGCCCTCCGCGTCTGCCGCAAGCACCGATACACATCCTGCCTTTTGCGCATCGTCCGGCTCTTCATACCGCTGCTCTTTGAGTTGTACCAGCATCACCGTCCCGCGCCGGTTGATGCTGATCCACTCCAGTCGTTCATCCTCGATCAAATAGGCATTTTGCACCTGCCACAAGTCCAGCCTGCCGAAGGGCTTTCCCACGCCGACCCCCTGCTCTGCCAAAGCATCGCGCACCTCACGCTCATCAATCCTTTCCAGTCCGGTAATGCGAACCTCCCAGATCACGCCCGACCCAAGCGTCCACACCGCCGCAATGAGCAGCGCACCGACAGCCAGTCCGTACCGCCGCCGATAGCGTGCAAGCAGCCGCGGCAGTCCGTGCCATGCCAGCACCCGCACCCCGGATGTTTGTGCAAAGGCGTGCGCCAGCCGACGCGGCAAAAACAACACCGCATTTCCCGCGCTGTCCTGCCGCAGTCCCCACAGCGGCGCATGCACACTGATCAGCTGATCCAAAAGCAAATCCTTGACCGCAGCGTCCAGCAGCACCTCCGCATATCCGAGCAGCCATCGCGTCAATCTGTTAAACATAGGTTTCTTCCCCGCCTTCTCTGTGTTTTTCACCCTCCCAATCGTCCCGCCCACACACAGCGGAGTGTGAAAAAGAAATGCAGCGCACCTCCCCCGTGACGGCAAGCACATTCCACGCTGCCTCCCGCAATGACAGCGCACTGCCCTGTATGTGCAGATATTTCCCGTCGCTTAGCAAAAGCGAAATCACATCCGCATTATAGCACAGCAGTCTGCGGTAGCCCTCAACGATCAGTTCCCGATCGCCGTTAAGCTCCAGGCAGGGCGTCTTCGCGCTGACCTTTTCCGGGATGCCGAACACCCGATGATACAGTTTATCCCGGCTTTCCCCGGCTTTCTCTGCTTTTTCTCTGCCCATCTTCATATCTCCCATCGTCCTTGGATATAGTATAGTACCAATTTATGAAACCGCGGGGTGTTCCATGACATGACAAATCCACGTTCTTCTTTTCTCGTTCTCACCGTGTGGGGCTGTTTCCTGTGCTTTCTGCTCCACAACGCCGCTTTGGCGGCAGCCGGCGTCACCGAAGGGCTATTTCTCTGCGCTGCACGCCTCATCCCGGCTCTTTTTCCCGTCTCAGTCTGTGCCGCGTTTGCACAAAGCACCGGCATCTGCCATCTGATCGGCTCCCGCCTGTGCTGCCTGACGCGTGATCGGCTGCGCCTGGGTGCAGACGGCTGGGGTGCGTTTTGTATCGGGCTGGTGTCCGGCTTTCCCGTCGGCGCACAGACGGTTTTTTCGCTGTATAGGCAGGGGCGCATCGGCACAAAGCAGATGCAGCGGCTCGCCGGCTGCTGCAACAACGCCGGCCCCGCGTTTCTCATCGGCTATATCGGCGTTTCATTGTTCAAAAGTCCGCTGCTCGGCTTTTTGCTCTTTCTCTGTCAGACCCTCTCTGCAGTGATTCTGCTTCGTCTGAGCGCTGACGAGGGGGAAGAAAGCTCCGTTCCGGTTGATCTGCCGCCCGCCTGCTCGCAGTCCGCGGCTTTTTCCGCTGCGGTCAAAACAGCCGTCAGCGGAACGCTGACCGTCTGCGGCTTCGTTGTGTTTTTCTGCGTGGTGTGCAAAGCGCTCAACGCCGCACTGGAAACGCTGCATCTGCACGGCGACGTGCTCCCGGCGCTGCTCTGCGCCCCGCTGGAGCTGAGCACAGGATGCGCCGCCTGCGTCAACCTGCCTTGCGGCGCGCTGATTGCCGCCGCGCTGTGCGGCTGGTCGGGACTGTGCGTGCACATGCAGACCGCGGCATTCGCGCCGCGCGCATTCTCCATGGGAAGGTATATCCGGCAAAAAGCGCTGCACGCCGTATGCACCGCGGCAATCTTCTCCGTATTTTTTCTCTGTCTGCCGTATACCGTGCAAAAAATCCCGTTGCTCACCCTCCAGCAGTCCACAGCAGACTTTATGCAATACACATTTTCCGTTCTGCTCCCTGCACTTTTGCTGTTGCTTCTGCTCTTTCTGCCGCGCCGGAAAAGCACAGCGAAAAAGGGCGCGCGATGAAAACGTAAAAAAAATGAAGAGATCGGAAAGCTATGATATCCGGTGCCGATTGAGCGGCGGGCGCCAAAGCGGGTATCCTCTCTGCCGCCGAAATACAATTTTTCCCCGCGTTTTTCCGCTCCTCGCACTTTTTTGAAAACACCCGTATTTTGCCGTGCCCGTTGCGCGCCTTTCTGCGTGCCGTGCGTCAGTGAAAATATGACTTTGTCTCGGTTCTGACTCTACCGAACAGTTTGAGCACAACCAGCACATTCAGCGCAGTCATCGCCATAGTGCAAAAGTCATTCATCTCCCAAACAAAGCGTTCCTCCGCGTATACACCCGGTATCACCGCCAAGCAAAAGAAGAGACGGTACACCGTCAGCGCGCCCTTTGCCGGTGTGAACCATCGGATACACTCCGCACCGTAAAACGACCAGCAAACCAGCGTGGAAAAAGCAAACACAATCACCGCCGCACCGATAAACCGCTCCCCCCACACGCCGCACACCGAGCCGAACGCCTCTGCCACCTGTGAAAAGCTTCCCCACGCACCCGTTTGCTTCGGCGTGACCAACAGCACCAGCCCGGTCAGCGTGCACAGCAGCACGGTGTCTACAAAAATTTCCAGCATGCCCCACACGCCCGTCTTGACGGGATCCGCTCCCGGCGCCCCGGCATAGGAAATCGGCGCGGTGCCGCAGCCTCCCTCATGAGAGAAAACCCCCTTGGCACAGCCCTGCCGCAGCGCCGCGAAAAACAGCGTGCCGCCGACGCCCCCCGCCGACGCCCGAAAGGAAAAGGCGTCTGCAAAGATCTGCCGCAACACCTGCGGCAGCCGCTCCCGACAGCATAGCAATACCCAGATGCAGAGTGCCAAATATCCAACACACAGCACCGGGATTGCAAAGGATGTAAAGGCGGTCAGCTTTTCCCGATCGCAAAATATCAGAAAGAGCGCGGCGCTAAGCATCAGGGCAGCCGTTAGAAACGCGGGCAGGTCAAACAGCTGCGCCGCGCCGCTTGCAGCGGCGCGGATCTGAATGAGATTTCCCAGAAAAAACGAGGCAAACAAGCACAAAACGGCAAAAAAAATTGCTGCACTCTTCCCGACACGATTATTTCGAAAAGCATGCGGCATATAATACATAGGGCCGCCGTGCCGGCCGTCTTCTCTTTTTTCACGCAGCCGCACGCTTAAATAGATTTCCGCGTATTTGACCGGCATCATGCAAAATGCGCTGATCCACATCCAAAACAGCGCCCCCGCGCCGCCATAGTGTATCGCGGCGCTGACGCCGACGATGTTTCCGACGCCGAGCGTCCCCGCCAGTGCCAGCGTCAGCGAGCGGAAGTTCTCCCCTCCCCCGCCCAAAGCGCGCAGGGTTTTGCGCGGATGCAGCAACGGGAAAAAGCGCAGCCTTCCCCACAGCACGGCGCCGACCGTACACAGGAGCAGCACAAACGCCGAGCCGAAGAATATCCGGTTCACCGCAGACAGCAAAGCCATATCATTCTCCATTCCGATCCTTTTTTCAAAAAAATATATGTG
>DBGFNI010000073.1:0-6731 GCA_048527645.1 Eubacteriales bacterium
AGTCAAAGCGTTGATATGGGTAAATAGTGCTTGGATTTGGCTTTTCTGTGACTTTTCTACGGTGTGTTGTGGTGATATAATTAAGCTAAGAAATCATTGCTTAAACTTGAAGGGAATCATCATGACAAAACAAAAGAATTACAAAAAGACACTTATAGCTTGTTATCTTGGTTTTGTTACACAGGCTATATCCGCAAACTTTGCGCCACTCTTGTTTTTAACATTCAAAAGTACTTACGGAATCACTCTTGAAAAGATTGCAATGATTCCATTGGTATTCTATTTCACACAATTGCTCATTGATTTTGCGGCTACCAAATTCGCCGACAAAATAGGATATCGCATCTGCGTGGTTGCATCTCAAGCGTTATCGGCTGTAGGTCTTGTCTTAATGGCGATTTTGCCGGAAGTACTTCCTGTACCGTTTATAGGTATTCTGATTTCGGTAGTGCTTTATGCTGTAGGAAGCGGTCTTATTGAGGTTTTGGTAAGTCCTATCGTTGAAGCCTGCCCTTTTGAAAACAAAGACGGAATGATGAGTCTATTACATTCGTTTTATTGTTGGGGATCAATGGGGGTCATTTTGGGTTCCACACTCTTTTTTGCTGCATTTGGCGTAGAGAATTGGAAGACACTGACTTTCATTTGGGCATTGATACCGTTTTATAACATATTCAACTTTATTAACTGTCCTATAGAACGATTGGTTGAAGATGGCAAGAGTACGGGCATTAGCAAACTGCTGAAAACGCCGATCTTCTGGTTGATGATAATTCTTATGGTATGTTCGGGTGCATCTGAAGCGACCATGGCTCAATGGGCATCAGCATTTACCGAATCTGCTATCGGTGTATCCAAAACGGTTGGTGATTTAGCAGGGCCGTGTTTGTTTGCAATGTTGATGGGTATATCCCGTATGCTGTACGGAAAGTTCAGTGAAAAACTTGATTTGACCAAGGTTATGCTTGTTTGCGGGATCATGTGCGCCGGTTGCTATTTGTTGGCTTCGCTGTCCACCATATCAATTCTCGGACTTGCAGGCTGTGCCCTTTGCGGTTTAGCAGTCGGTATTATGTGGCCGGGGTCTATCAGCATATCCTCTAAGCATTGTCCAAGGGGTGGAACTGCAATGTTCGCATTCTTAGCCTTAGCCGGAGATTTTGGCGCTATGGTTAGTCCTGCTATGGTAGGGAGTTTTTCTGAAACGGCAGGTGGTAATCTTAAAACAGGATTGCTTGTAGCCACAATTTTCCCGGTCATCCTTATATTTGGATTGCTTTTTCTAAGGAAAAAGTTCAGTAAAGCAGGATAACGAAAACAATAGATTAATTCTCATTTTAATAGCATTCATTATTAACTTCCTCGAATTTCTATGCAACATAGTATATATACCCTGCATGCACAATCGATTCCACACGATCCACAGCATAATTATTCTTGTTATCAGCCACGATTACAAAACGAAAGCAAGGGCTTCTTTGCGCAGGATAATACAGATGCGTCGTAAAATCAAAATACGAGTCTAACGAAAAGCAAAATTTCATAAGCAGAATCATTTCATCCTCGTTGCGTTGGAAAGGAATGAATAACGCCCGAAGGCCGGTGCAGTAAAAGGCTTTCGGGCTTTTCTTTTTCGTGCTGTACGATGTTCGTCCATTTATCTTATCACAGCACTTATTTCATCATCCGGTTAAGCGGATAACAGATCGATAGTGTAAAAACGAACAGTAATAGTTGAAAATAAATGTTGTAGGTGCAAAAGATGAACAACATCCGCAATCGTACAAGAAAATTGTAAATGCAGAACTGATCATCACCGCGTTATAAGTCCAACGGTAGCAGCCCGAAGTGCACACCGCAAATACAACGATGTTCGAACAGCGGAAAAGAATACCGTTACGCCGCATTAACCAAGGAACACCCGTCTCTGCTGCACTCTTCAACGGTTGCAAAGCTGCATGCAAAATCCTTTTTGGTGCGCTGCGCGCATCCCTTTCGCCGCGCGCCGCTGATGCTCGCCGACCGCACGTTTCAAACGGAGGTGCTGCTTTTTTGCGATGCCGTTTGCAGTGTTGATGCCCTTGGATATTGCTACCGCTGTGATACGCCCCGTTGCCGCGCCGTCCCCTTTGCGCAATCGCCCGAAGCAGTCGAAGCGTCGATTCTCTGCGGCAGCCGCTGCGCCGAAGCACGTCAACAGATGATCCGATTGGAGCATCTGCAATCCGATCCCCTGGTTGCGCAATGCCATCAGTTGTTTCTTGCCGATCTCTGCATTACCAACGCGCAGCAGATCGAGCAACAGCGTTTCACAAAAGCAGAAAAAGAACAGCTTTACGCGCTGTATCTCAACAGACTGGAGCTTTCATCAAAAAGCGCCCTGCGCGGTTTCTCACCGGCAGAGCGCCTGATATTGTGGGCAAGTGCAAAGAAAAAGCCCCACGCCGTTTCCCGCTGCTGCCAGCTGCAAAAGCGGTGGTGGGACACGCCGTGAGCACCGCCGCTTTCGGTATCGTTTCGTTTACGCCTCGTCCTCCAGGACCGGCGGAACAAATTCTTCGATTGCGCCGCGCAGCTTCGTATGATGAATCACAAAATGGATCGCCGGTGATTTGCACCCGGAAACCATCGCCTGCCCCTCAAAATATGTATCTCTAAATTTCGGAAGGTGCAGCTCGCCGCCTTGTGCAAGTGATAATTCAGGTGATCCTTTGCAAAGTCATCTGCCTGTCACACATGCTGCAAGCCGTGAACATACAAGCAAGGAAATGCCCGAATATCCTGATTTTTCTCGTCCCGATTTATATCCCACGGAAAAACGCCGCCACCTGTTCAAAGCCCGCGTCCGACAGCCTTTCAGAGAGCGCCGCGGGATCCATCACAGCGCCGGTCAGCACCGCCTCCAGCCGCTGTCCCACCTCCAGATCCAAAGAATCGGTGTAAACACGGCAGCGAATAATCTTGCCCTGTTCGACATTCAGGCAAAACTGTACTGTCCCGAAATCAAAACGGCTCTCCAGCGTATAAGTAAACGCGGGCGTCTCGCCAAATCGCCATTCCGAGCCGGCGTGGCGCGCAGTAAGCGCGGCGATTGCTTCCAGCTCTGTTTCAGAAAATGTCAGCGGGTGCACATCACTGTGCGCACGGCGGAATGCATCTATCATGTTTTCCAACAGCACCGGCACCGTCAAATCTGGCACATACTGCGTCAGATTCGCCACACGGGAGTGAACCGATTTTACACCTTTTGCCTCCAGCTTCTTTTTCGACACCGTCAGATATTTCCCCATACGGGACAAATCAGCGTCAACCAGCAGCGTCCCGTGGTGCATATAACGGCTGCCCTTCTGACAAAAAGCATGTCCGGATACCTTTCTGCCCGCAACGGTCAGGTCATTTCTGCCATCCGCAGCAGCGTCAATCCCCAGTGCGCGCAGCGCCTCTAAAATAAACGCATTCAGTTCTGCCCGGTCATACAGCGCCGTGGGAACGTGCAGCGAAAAATTCAGATTTCCGCCGTCATGATACACCGCTCCGCCGCCACTGACTCGCCTTGCCAGCTGCACACCATCTTCTTCCATCGCCGCCAGATTGCATTCCAGATACGGGTTCTGGTTTTGTCCGATGATGACAGCGTTTGTGTTGATATAGAAAAGCAGGCAAATCTCTTCCGGCGGCAAATGCTGAATCAAATACTCGTCATAAGCCATGTTCTCCCAAGCGTTCCCGCTTTGCGAAACAAAATATCGGTATTGCATCATAATATCCTCATTTAAAGAGCAAGCGGCTGTATTGTAACAGCCGCTTGCTCTTCCTTGTAATACGAATAATCGGTCAGACGCCTGCTCGTTCTTTGCGCAGCTGTTCCGCCGTTGTATAGCTTACGGTAGGAACATGATCCTTCAAAGGAACGATCTTCTCATTGATCGCATCCAAAATCCAGTTTTCCTGCGGGAAGAAGAACTCGTCAAACTCAAAGGGCGGCGTAATCCAGTTTTTCGCGCCGACCACAACAGGCGGTGCATCCAACTCGTCAAAGCACATTTCGCTGATGCGCTGAGCCACCTCGTTGAGGAAAGAACCTCTTGCGCAGGCGTCAGATACCAAAACGACTCTGCCCGTCTTCTTGACCGATTCAACGATCTTGGTATAATCCAACGGAACCAGGCTGTGCAGATTGATAATTTCCGCCTCCATGCCGTATTTTTCCTTGAGTGTGTCCGCAGCCTTGCACGCACGGTACAAAACCGCGCCGATGGTGAGAATGGTCACATCGTTTCCGCTGCGCACCACATTCGTGTCTCCGATCGTGATTTCATACGGCTCAGCCGGCACGCCGCCCTCATGGAACTGCTCGCCCATGTCGTAGATGCGCTGGCTCTCAAAGAAGACAACCGGGTCGGTGCCGTTCAGTGCCGCGGTCATCAGCCCCTTCGCCTCCCAAGGCGTTGCCGGGAAGCAAACCTTCAATCCCGGAATATGTGTACACAGGGCTGTCCAGTCCTGAGAGTGCTGCGCACCGTATTTGGAGCCGACGGAGACGCGGAGAATCAGCGGCATTTTCAGAATACCGGCGCTCATCGCCTGCCATTTTGACATCTGGTTAAAAATTTCATCGCCCGCACGGCCGATAAAGTCCGCATACATCAGCTCCACCACCGCACGGCCGCCGCACATGCAGTAGCCGACCGCGCTGCCGACAATCGCCGCCTCGGAGATCGGCGCGTTGAACAGTCTGGAATAAGGGATAACGTCCGGCAAGCCTCTGTAAACGGCAAATGCGCCGCCCCAGTCACGCACGTCCTCACCGTAGGAAATCAGCGTGGAATCCTCATAATACTTATCCAGCAGCGGCTCGAAAATCGCGTCGCGGATATTAAAGGTCTTCATCTTGCTCACAGGCTTGCCGTCAACGACCGCCATGCGGCTCTTTCCGGCAATCTGCTGCACACGGGAGCAGGACTCTTTCGGACCGGTAACAGAGGGTTCTTCGGTGCCGAAGGATTTCACCTTCCCGTTGGAGAACATCATCCGCTCAATGATCGCGGGATCTGCCTTGAAGTCCGCATAGGGAGAGTAGGTCGGATCCGATGCGTGCTTGCAGATCATTGCCATGCGGTTCTTGGTTTCCTCCAGAACTGCCTCCAGCTGATCGTCCGTTGCCACGCCTGCCTCAACCAGCGCGCGGCGGTATGTCACAATGGGATCAACCTCTTTCCATGCATCCATTTCTTCTTTGGTGCGGTATGCGTTTTGGTCAGAGGTAGAATGTCCGCTGAAGCGGTATGTAACCGTATCCAGCAGAACCGGACCCTCACCCTTGTGCAAAATATCCAGTTTGCGCTCCATCGCGTCGATCACCGCCAGCGGGTTAAAGCCGTCGATGCGCTCCGCATACATCTGATTGGGCGTGATACCCGCGCCGATGCGCGCCAAAAAGTCATACGCCATGGTCTCGCCGCGAGTCTGACCGCCCATGCCGTAGCTGTTGTTGAAGACGTTGAACAAAACGGGCATGCCGCCGTTCTTCCCCTCTTCCCACAACTGACGGTACTGATCCATTGCGGCAAAGTTCAGCGCTTCCCAAACAGGGCCGCAGCCAAGCGAGCCGTCACCGATATTACACACGACAATGCCGGACTTGTTGTTGCACTTTTTATAGAGCGCCGCACCCGCAGCAATGGTTGCGGAGCCTCCCACGATTGCATTGTTGGGATAAACGCCGAACGGCAGGAAAAACGCGTGCATCGAGCCGCCAAGCCCCATGTGGAAGCCGGTCTTGCGCGCGAAGATTTCTGCCAGTGTACCGTATACGATAAAGCGGATCGCCAGTTCTTTGACGTTGTCAACAGGACCCATTTTTTCCACGGCACGCAGCGTCTCACCGCCGATAAAGCCCTCCATGGTCTGCATCAGCTCCTGGTCGCTCATCTTGTTGATGCAGGAGAGGGATTTTGCCAAGATCTCGCTGTGGCTGCGGTGGCTGCCGAAGTTAAAATCGTTCTTGTCCAGCAGATACGCCTGCCCGACACACGCCGCCTCCTGTCCGATCGACAGATGTGCCGGACCGGGATATGTCGTGTCAACGCCGCCGTAGTTGCTCTGTGTCTTGATGCAGTTGAGCATCGTCTCAAATTCACGCAGGATGGTGATGTCGCGGTAAATCCGGATCAGATTGTCATCTCCGTATTTCTCGCGCTCCTCACCGACGGACTTTGCATAAGTGTTGACCGGGATATCTGTAAAGGAAATTTTCCCCGGCGCACGGATCTCATTGGGATCTACATACAAACTCTTTGACATAATATACTCTCCTTATTTCTGCAAGGTTTATTGACGTTTCTGATCAAAGCTTAAATAGCGCTTCACGGATCACTTCACACACCGTCGGATGCGGGAAAACCAGTTTTTTCAGTTGTGCGGGAGGTAGTTCTGTATCAATCATCAGCGCCGCGCCGTAAATCATCTCAGAGGTATAGCTGCCGATCATATGCACGCCGAGCAGACGGTTGCGCTCAGTGTCCAGAACCAGCTTGCAAAAGCCCTTGCCGTTGTTGACCTCCGCCACATATCTGCCGGCGTAAATCATCGGGACCTTGACCTCTTTCACGCGGTAACCTTTTTTTTCTGCCGCCTCTTTGGTATATCCGACGCACGCCACCTCGGGATCGGTGTAGATCACGGACGAAATGCTGTCATACCGCATCGCATCCCGCACACCGCAGATGTTG
>DBGFNI010000074.1:0-3852 GCA_048527645.1 Eubacteriales bacterium
AATTTGCAATGAAGAAAATTAAAATCCAAACGGTTTTAATCTAATAAGAATCAGAAAAGGAGAAAAAACAATGGCAAAGTATGTATGTAAAGTGTGCGGTTATGTTCATGAGGGAGATGCAGCACCGGAAAAGTGCCCGATCTGCAATGCGCCCGCAGAAAAGTTTGAGCTGGTTACGGAGATGACCTGGGCTGCTGAACACGTTGTCGGCGTTGCAAAGGACGTTCCGCAGGATATCATTGACGATTTGCGTATGAACTTCAACGGCGAGTGCTCTGAGGTTGGTATGTATCTGGCTATGGCAAGAGTGGCATTTCGTGAGGGCTATCCCGAAATCGGTCTGTACTGGGAAAAGGCTGCTTATGAAGAGGCTGAGCATGCTGCAAAATTTGCTGAGCTTCTCGGCGAAGTTGTGACCGACAGCACGGAGAAGAACCTGAAGATGCGTGTTGACGCAGAAAACGGCGCGACCATGGGCAAGACCGATCTGGCTGTCCGCGCAAAGAAGTTGGGTCTGGACGCCATCCACGACACCGTGCATGAAATGGCACGCGACGAGGCAAGACACGGCAGAGCATTCCAGGGTCTGCTTGACCGCTATTTCAAGAAATAATCTGCTTATCTGCCGGCAACGGAAGATCAGAAATGCTTAAAAAAGGAGTTGTTTGTAATGGATAAGTATGTATGCCCTTGCGGCTATGTGTATGATCCTGCCGAAGGCGATCCGGATAACGGTATCGCACCCGGCACGCCGTGGGAAGCGGTCAGTGAAGACTGGGTTTGCCCCGTGTGCGGTCTCGGCAAAGACGTCTTTGAGAAGGAATAAGTCCAAGCGGGCAGGGTCTCTCGGCGGATGATCGGCTGCAAAGCACGATCATTGCAAAAAGAAATCGTACAGTAAACAAAAAGCCGCGGTGCAGCGATACGCCGCGGCTTTTTTGATGCAATAAACGCGGCACGGCTGCGCATGAGACGGGGGCTTGTCTGTTTGGCGCCGCTGCCGGCGGGGGAAATGCCGCTTCTGCCGCGTGGGGAAAAAGATTTGATGTCGCATCAGAGCAAAAAGCCTTGATTGCTGCGGAAAAATGTGATACAATATAGGCAGAAAGCATCGGGCACGGCGAGGGGGGATTGATTGATGCGTAAAACAATGCGGTGCGGTGCGCTGTTTTTGATGATTGCAACATTGCTGCTTGGCTTTGCGGGCTGCACGACGGACTATTCGGAGCAGGCGCAGTATCAGGCATTTTTTCTGAATACCGATTCAACGGAGGACAAAGAGGTAAAGAATTGTATTATCGATACCCTCACCGATTTCAACAACGGGAATTTTCGAGGATATGTCGATCATTTCGACTGGGAACGCGCGGCAAAACGTGCCTTTGTCAAAGACATGAAGGACGTTGCGCGCTCCATGCAGACAACCTATGAAATTCAGGCGATGCAGTCGGCGGTGGTTTTTGACAGCCGGGAGAATGCGCAGGTGGGCGTTACTGTGGTGAAAACCGTGACCGATCTGGATAGCGGCGAGATTGAAATGCAGGTGCGGTCAGACATCACCTACACCCTGTCCCGCAAGAGCGGGGAATGGCTGATACTGGAAGAAGAAGCAAACGGCGAAAACGACGACTATCTTGTGTCATAAAATAAGCGGATAAGGATGGACAGCGCTCATATGAATATTTTAATGGCAACCATGAAAATGGACATCGGCGGGGCGGAAACACACATATTGGAGCTGGCGCGTCAGTTGACGCGTGAGGGGCACCAAGTGACAGTTGTTTCCAACGGCGGCGCGTATGTCCCGGAGCTTGAGGCGTCCGGCATCCGCCACGTGATCGCGCCTCTGCATGACAAACGGCCGGATCATCTGTTCCGCTCGAAAAAAATTCTGCGCGAGCTGATTGCCGGCGGTCAGTATGATATTGTCCACGCGCACGCCCGCATTCCGGGCTTTTTGCTGGGGCAGCTGCACAAAAAAATGAAATTTACGTTTGTCAGCACGGCTCATTGGGTATTCAATACCAAATTCGGTCTGAAATATCTGACTGACTGGGGAGAAAAAACGGTAGCGGTATCGGAGGATATCAAGACATATCTGATGGATCATTACGGCGTCCCCTCTTCAGACATTCGCGTAACGATCAACGGCATTGACACCGACAAGTTCTCACCGGAAACGGATACTTCGGATATCCGCCGCGAATTCGGCCTGGAGGAGCGCGACAATACGATTGTCTATATCAGCCGGATGGACGCCTCCCGCAGTCTTTCTGCCAAGCACCTGATCGAGGCGGTGCCGGAACTGGATCAAAAAATCGAACATCTGCGTGTTGTGATTGTCGGCGGCGGTGACGATTTTGCACGGGTGCAGAGCATGGCGGAGCAGGTCAATCGTGCGCTCGGCCGCAACTGCATCGTTCTGACAGGGGCCAGAACAGACATCAACAAGTTTGCAGCGCTTGCAAAGCTCTTCATCGGCGTCAGCCGTGCCGCACTGGAGGCAATGGCGGCAGAAAAGCCGGTTGTAATTGTCGGTAACGAGGGATATATCGGCTTGTTCGATCAGAGCAAGCTGCAGATCGGAATCGATACGAACTTTTGCTGCCGCGGCTGCCCGGAATCGTCTGTCGCACGCATCCGCGACGATGTATTGCGCTTTTTTGCCCTGTCCCCGCAGGAGCAGAAGGCGCTGGGCGAATACGGCAGAGAACTGATCCTGCGCGAATATTCCGTGGCGCGGATGGCAGCGGATACGATGTGCGTATACCGGTGGGCGCTCTCCAAACAAAAGGAA
This sequence comes from Eubacteriales bacterium, assembly GCA_048527645.1. Lineage (GTDB taxonomy): Bacteria > Bacillota > Clostridia > Oscillospirales > CAG-272 > HGM12669. Next base: position 2,798 of record DBGFNI010000074.1, read on the forward strand.
ATTCTGATCTCCGGATATTACGGGTATCGCAACAGCGGCGACGATGCCATGCTGCAGTCGCTGGTGCAGGAGCTTCGCGCGCAGTATCCCAGTCCGAATCTTGTTGTTTTGAGCAACCGCCCGGACGAAACATGCAGACAGCTGCGCGTGAAAAGCATCAACCGGTATGCCATTTTTTCGCTGCTTTCGCATATGAAACAAGCGGACATGCTGCTGTTTGGCGGCGGCACGCTGCTGCAGGACCGGACCAGCATCAAGTCTTTGCATTATTATCTGTTTATGCTCAACTCTGCAAAGCGTCACGGCTTGAAGGTCATGCTCTATGCAAACGGGCTGGGACCGCTGGATTCGCCCGCCAGTATCAAAATGGTGCGGCGTGTGCTGGAAAAGGCGGATCTGATTACGCTGCGCGATGAGGACTCTGTTGCATTGCTTCGCCAAATCGGCGTGAAAAATCCGAATGTCTATTGCACAGCGGATCCTGTTTTCACGCTGTCGTGTTCTGCTGACGGCCAATCGGAGTCTGATTTTTCTGCGCAGCTGAAAGACAAGCGGTGTATTTTGGTTTCGGTGCGAAATAGTCCGGAATGTCCCGCCGGCTTTGAGGATATGATTGCCGCCGCGTGCAACTATGCCTCCGAGCGATACGGTTTGCTGCCGCTGTTGATTCCCATGCAGCCGAAAAAGGACTTCCCGATTATGAAACGGATTCATGACAGGCTCTCCTGTCCGGCATTTTTGCTGGAACGGAATTGTTCTGTAACAGAAATATTGCACTTGCTGCAGCATGCGGAGCTTTGCCTGGGCATGCGGCTGCACAGCCTGATATACAGCGCTATCGCTGGCATTCCCATGATCGGCCTGGAATACGATCCGAAGGTTGGATCCTTTTTGAAACGAGTGCAGGGGACGAGCGCCGGTACAATTTCGGAATTGCAGGCACAAACGCTTTTCCGCTGTATTGATTCGGTGATGGAATCATATGACGAAAAGAAAAAAGCGGTGATCGAAAACACGCGGGAGCTGGTCTCTCTGGCACACCGCAATGCCTCGCT
>DBGFNI010000075.1:0-4910 GCA_048527645.1 Eubacteriales bacterium
ATCAACGATCTGTATCTTGCAGCGTGGGGCTTGACTGTGCTGCATCAGATTCAGATGTATCTGCGCGGATGGACCGACCGCGTTGACTGCCGCGCTTGGCTGGATGCGTATGAGGCGGCATGGATGGCAGAAAGCAAAGTTTCTGCATTTGCGCTGCTGCGGGAATTCATTGAGACCGTCAGCGCTTGCCGTGATCGGGATTGCAGCGCGGTCTTTGACGCGATGCGTCTCCGCCCGGAGAAGCGCGGCAAATGATTTTGCCGTTTGCTTTGCATCCCCGCAACGCAGCGGCAGGCATCGGACATTGCAAGCACCCGACGGGCGCAGCAAAAAGGGAAAGCGCTTTTGCAAAGCGCTTTCCTTTTTTCTTTATGTCATGTGCTGTGCAGTGCTGCCGGAGGCGCGCGTCATGGCACAACCCGGTATCCCTGCGCCTCGACGGCCGCTTTGAGTGCGCTGTCGGATATTTCGGCGCGCAGCATCACCTCAGCGCTCCCGCTTTCGTGGCTGACCGACGCTGCTTCCACCTCCGGCAGCGCCTCCAGGCATTGCTTCACGCGGGCTTCGCAGTGCCCGCACATCATTCCCTCGATTTTCAGTGTTTTTTTCATGGTTTGATTTTCCTTTCTGCGCTTTGCGCGAATTTTTTTGTCATGCTTTGTGCTCCGTATCTTCACAAGGTTCAGCCGCAGGGCGTTTGTCACCACGCAAAAGCTGGATAGGCTCATCGTGGCGGCGGCAAACATCGGACTTAACTGCCAGCCCAGCAGAGAAATGAATACACCGACGGCAAGGGGAATGCCGAGCACGTTGTAGCAAAATGCCCAAAACAGATTTTCGTGAATGTTTCTCAGCGTGGCGTGGCTGAGCCGGATTGCCGCCGGAACGTCGGAAAGCCTGCTGTTCATCAGTACAATGTCCGCCGCGTCTATGGCGATGTCCGTCCCCGCACCGATGGCGATTCCCACATCCGCCCGCGTCAGTGAGGGCGCGTCATTGATCCCGTCGCCCACCATGGCGACCTTGCCGCTATGCCCAAGCTCGCGGATGACGCGTTCCTTCCCGTCCGGCAAAACGCCGGCGATGACGCGGTCAACGCCCGCCTGCGCGCCGATCGCCTGCGCGGTTTGCTCGTTGTCGCCGGTCAGCATCACAACGGAGATTCCCATGCTTTGCAGTTCCTTCACTGCCTGTCGGCTGTCAGGCTTCAGCACGTCCGCCACGGCGATGACGCCGGACAACTTACCGTTTTGGCAGAAGAACAGCGGCGTTTTTCCCTCCGCGGACAGCCGCTTTGCATGCTCCTCAAAAAGCGGCGGAACCGTAGCCTGCTCGCGGATGAAGCGCAGACTGCCGCCGGATAGGGCAACACCGTCCCCAACGGCGGTTACACCGTTGCCGGGGAGCGACTGAAAATCCGTCACCTCGTCAAATGGGATAGCAAGCGACTCTGCTTTCTCCAAAATAGCCCTTGCCAACGGATGCTCGCTTTTTTTCTCCAGAGAATATGCCAGCTTCATCAGTTCCTCAGGGCGGAACCCTTCAGCGGGGATCATATCCGTCACCTTCGGCTTGCCGCTGGTGATGGTGCCGGTTTTGTCCAGCGCGGCAATCTGCACTTTTCCGGCTTGTTCCAAAGAGACAGCCGTTTTGAACAGGATGCCGTTTTTGGCGCCGACGCCGTTGCCGACCATGATGGCCACGGGGGTTGCAAGCCCCAGCGCGCACGGGCAGCTGATGACCAGAACGGAGATTCCTCTTGCCAGTGCAAACCCTGCGCCCTCACCCGCGAGCAGCCACCCTGCGACGGTAATTGCAGCGATGGCGATCACCACCGGGACAAACACGCCGGAAACCTTGTCTTCTGCCTTGGCGATCGGCGCTTTGGTTGCCGCGGCGTCACTGACCATTTTGATAATCTGCGAAAGCGTGGTGTCTTCTCCCACCCGCTGTGCCGTACAGCGCAAAAAGCCGGATTGGTTGGCCGTGCCCGCCGACACGCTGTCGCCGGCTGCCTTTTCCGCCGGTACGCTTTCACCGGTCAGCGCGGATTCGTCCACCGCGCCGCTGCCACTCAGCACAACCCCGTCTACGGGGATGTTTTCACCCGGACGAACCACAAAGACATCCCCTTTTTTCACCTGCTCGACCGGCAGCGTGATCTCTTTGCCGTCTTGCTCCACAACGGCTGTTTGCGGCGCGAGGCGCAGCAGGCTTTTCAGAGCGTTTGTGGTTTTTCCCTTGGCGTGCGCCTCCAATCGCTTACCCAGCGTGATCAGCGTCAGAATCATGGCGGCGGACTCGAAATAGAACGCATCCATATCAGCCATGACCGCTGCCGTGTCCCCCTTCACCTGCGCCCCGGTCATGTCAAAGAGCGTGTAGGTGCTGTATAAAAATGCCGCACCTGCCCCCAGCGAGACCAGCGTGTCCATATTGGGCGCGCGGTGCAAAAGACTCCGAAAGCCGCTGATGAAGAATTTTTGATTGATCACCATCACCGCGCCGGTCAGCAGGAGCTGGAGCAGGCCCATGGCCACATGATTGCCGTCAAAAAAGCGGGGCAGCGGCCAATTCCACATCATGTGCCCCATGGAAACATACATCAGTATGACTAAAAATATAAGTGATGCAAGCAGTCTGCGGCGCAGCGCAGGGGTTTCCCCCTCGGCAAGGGTATCGCTGTCTGCCGGATGTGCTGCACTTTTTTCGGCGCGCTTCTTTTTTGCGCCGTATCCCGCGTTTTTCACCGCGGCGACGATGTCCTGTTCCGCGGCGGTGCCTTCCACATTCATGGAATTGGTCAGCAGACTGACGGTGCAGGCAGTCACACCGGGTACCTTGGATACGGCTTTTTCGACGCTTGCGCTGCATGCGGCACAGCTCATGCCGCTGATTTGATATTGTTCCATATACTTTTCCTCTCTATTTCATGAGCTTGCGCAGCGTCAGCAGCAGATCGTCAACGGTTTCATCCTTTCCCTGACGGATATCCTCCGCAACGCAGGTTTTGATATGCTCGGAAAGCAACTCTCTGTTAAATGCGTTTAAAGCGGCGTACACTGCGGCGACCTGCACCAGAATATCCGTGCAGTACGCGTCTTTTTCCACCATGCCGCGGATGCCGCGAATCTGCCCTTCGATACGGTTTAAGCGGTTGATCAGTTTTTTGTATTCCGCATCCGTTCGCTTTTTGGTTTTGCGGCAGCAACATTCCTTTTCCATAGTATCACCCTTTTTTTTGATCTTATATACCCTGTGGGGGTATTTATATCATATACCGCAGCAGCGGATTTGTCATGTGCGGCAGCGCATTTTTTTTTGAAAATTCTGTATGCCGTACCGGGTGCACATTTTTTTCGATGAGAGGCTTTGCACGCGTGTCGCTGCACGAAAATCGGCATTTGCACATACGATGAAAACAGAAAGGAGAAATGATTATGAACCGATACAATGAACAATGCCGTTTGCCGATCCGTGACCATGGCCCCGAACCCTATGTGACCAATATCGATCAGGCGACACGGTGCAATACGAATTACCGTACTGCGCTCTGGACAGGCCGGCATTTGCAGCTGACGCTGATGAGTATTCCGGTCGGCGGCGAAATCGGATTGGAGGTCCATCCGGATACCGATCAGTTTTTGCGGATTGAAAGCGGCAGCGGCGTGACGCTGCTGGGGCCGGAAAAGAACCGCCTGAACGAGCGGCGGCAGGTTTTCGACGGATACGCTGTTTTTGTTCCGGCAGGAACCTGGCATAACATCGTCAACACCGGCAATCAACCGCTGAAGCTATACACGTTGTATGCCCCGCCGCACCATCCGCACGGAACCGTGCAGGCGACCAAGGCAATCGCCGACCGGGAAGAGCGGTGATGTGACGGCACGCAGCATTTTCACGATCCGCGGGTGCTATTGCGCGCTCGATGATTCTTGAAATGCGTGGGAATGAAGCGAGAAAAAAACAAAAATCCCGAACGCTTAAGCGTTCGGGATTTTTTGTGGAGGCGAGACAGTCAAAAACGAACACCCCATCGTGGGGGGGAGGCGACAAGTTTGCACTTGCCGTCCCGATATTTGGCTGCCCGGCCTTCCGGGCTGGTGGGCCATCGGGGACTCGAACCCAGGACCGACCGGTTATGAGCCGGGAGCTCTAACCAACTGAGCTAATGGCCCGCATACAATGCAAAACACAGTATACCATAATTCTTTGGCAAAGTCAAGATTTTCTCTGTACTTCTATTGCATTTTGAAGGGCAATATGCTATAATAACAAATAACATTCCGCATGACAGACGGATTCTGCAAAAAAGGAAGAGAGGTATCAGCATATGTCAAAGAATCAGAAAAATCCTTTGATGAATGATCTTTTCGGGGAAGGATTTCCTTCGCTTGACCTTGTTATGGGCGATTTGGAGCAGAGCCGAATCTGTAAAACCGTGCGAAAGGTGAAGACGGAATTGAAGGAAGAAATCCGCGTGGCGAGAGAGCGTGACCCCGCGGCGACCTCCGATCTGGAGATTTTGCTGCTGTACAGCGGCGTACACGCGATTTTGGCGCACAAGGTTTCGCACAAGCTCTATGAAAAAAAGCATTATTTCGCGGCGCGTTTGGTCAGCCAAACCGCCAGAGCACTGACCGGCATTGAGATTCATCCCGGTGCAACCATCGGCAAGGGGCTGTTTATCGACCACGGCAGCGGTGTGGTCATTGGTGAGACGGCGCAGATCGGCGAGAATTGCACGATCTATCAGGGCGTGACGCTGGGCGGTACCGGCAAGGACACCGGCAAGCGCCATCCGACGCTGGGCAACAATGTCATGGTTGGCGCGGGTGCGAAGGTGCTGGGGCCCTTCACCATCGGGGACAACGCCAAAATTGCCGCAAATGCGGTTGTGCTGGAGGCAA
>DBGFNI010000076.1:0-6135 GCA_048527645.1 Eubacteriales bacterium
TTTGTTTGGGCAAAAAATGGTTTTGTAAAAAGGTTGATTGCCCGGCAAAAATATGATATAATAATTTAGTATGAAACGTATTTTGCTTGGAATTTACGCATCATACGATGATTTTCAAAGACCACGGAGGTGCCATCATGAGTGGAAACAGCAACAGCGCGGCTTTTTTGCAGGCCAAACGCGCATTGTTTGACAAGCTTTATGATGATATGAATGAAAAACAGCGGCAGGCGATGTTCACCGTCAACGGTCCCCTGCTGGTTCTGGCGGGCGCCGGCACCGGCAAGACAACCGTGCTGGTCAACCGTATCGCGTTCATTCTGCAATACGGCAACGCCTATCAGTCTGAGCGCGTGCCTGACACAATCACCGAAGAAGAAATCCGCGCTTTGGCGCAAATCACCCAAAGCGGCGACCGGGAGCTGATGCGTCACACGGCGCAGCAATACGCCGAGCAGGTCTGTCCGCCCTGGGCGCTGCTCGCCATCACCTTCACCAACAAAGCGGCGAATGAGATCAAAAGCCGTCTGCAAGCGGCAGTGGGCGAGGAGAGCGCCGATCAGATCTGGGCAGGCACCTTTCATTCCGTCTGTGTGCGGATTCTCCGCAAATACGGCGAGCGCATCGGCTACACCCCGGGCTTTACGATTTATGATGCCAACGATTCCAAAAAGCTGATTGCAGAATGCATGAAGCAGCTGAATATTGACGACAGGCAGCTTCCGATCAAAACCGTGATCAACGCCATCAGCCGCGCCAAGGATCAGCTAATCGACGCTGAGAAATATTCCGCATCGGCGGGCAGCGATTTCCGTATGGGACAGATTGCCGTCACCTATGAGCTGTATCAGAAAAAGTTGACAGACGCCAACGCGCTGGATTTTGACGACATCATCATGCAAACCGTGCGCCTGCTGCGCCGGGATACAGAGGCAAGAGAATACTATCAAAACCGGTTCCGCTATGTCTGCGTGGACGAGTTTCAAGACACCAACCACGCGCAGTTTGTCCTCACGGCCCTGCTCAGCGACAAATACCGCAATCTGATGGTTGTCGGCGACGACGATCAGAGTATTTACAAATTCCGCGGTGCGACCATCGAGAACATTCTCCATTTTGACCGCTCCTATCCGCAGGCGCAAATCGTCAAGCTCGAGCAAAATTACCGCTCAAGCGAAACAATTTTGAACGCAGCAAACAACATCATTCGCAACAATTTCGGCCGCCGCGGGAAAGAACTGTGGAGCAAGCGCGGCGCGGGAGAAAAAATCGTGCTGCGCAAGCTGGACAACGCGATCGACGAGGCAAAATATATTGTCGATAAAATCATGGAGCTGAAAATCCGCGAAAAGCGCTCCTATCGCGATTTCGCGGTGCTCTACCGCACCAACGCGCAGTCCAGCGCACTGGAAACCGTCTTTGCCAAAAGCGGCATTCCCTATCGGATGCTCGGCGGTCTGCGCTTCTACGAGCGCAAGGAGGTCAAGGATATTCTCTCCTACCTGTGCGTGATTAACAATCCCGCCGACGATCTGCGCCTCAAGCGCATCATCAACGAGCCGAAACGCAAGATCGGTGAGGCAACGGTTGCAAACCTACAAAACATCGCGGATTATGAAGGGGTTTCCATGCTGCACGCCATGCGCAATGCACAGCATTATCCCGCAATTAAATCCAATTCCAAGCTAACGGAATTTGTCCGGCTGATCGATCAACTGATCGAAATTTCAAAAACAGAAAAGCTCTCCATGCTCTTCGAGCGCGTGCTGGATCTGACCGGCTACCGGCAGATGCTGATCAACGGCGGCGCGGCGGAAGAGGATCGGCTGAAAAACGTGGAAGAGCTGGTCTCCAACGCCGTCGCGTATGAAACGGAAAATCCAGATGCAACACTCTCCGACTTTTTGGAGGAAATCGCACTGGTCGCGGACATCGACAATTATGACGCGGAGGCAGACGCGGTGGTGTTTATGACCATTCACAGTGCAAAGGGACTGGAATTTCCCGTCGTCTTTCTACCCGGCATGGAGGAAAATCTGTTCCCCTCCGAGCGCAGCGCCGTCAGCCCCGACGAATTGGAGGAGGAGCGCCGCCTGGCTTATGTCGCCATCACGCGCGCCAAAGAGCGTCTGTATGCGACCAACACGCGGGAGCGACTGCAATACGGCAGAACCGTGTATAATCCGCGCTCCCGTTTTCTCGACGAAATCGACCCCGCATGCGTCACAGAGGAGCTGCCCCGCGGCTTTGCCGCAAAAATGCAGACTGCCGAGGCCGATGTGCCGCCCGCAGCACAGCGCCGTCCCGCTGTCATGTCCAAAGAATTCTTAAAGCAATCGGATCTTGCCAGCAGCGTCGGACGCACCCGGAATTTTCAGACCTTTGAGATCGGCGACCGCGTCTCGCACCTCTCCTTCGGCAGCGGAACCGTTTTGAATGTCAAGGAGATGGGCGCAGACACCCTGTATGAAATTGCCTTTGATACCGCCGGTACAAAAAGGTTGATGGCAACCTATGCCAAACTGAAAAAGCTTTAAGCGGCTGTCCTACATAAAAACCGAAAGGAAGGATTGTAAGTTCCGTGAAAAAACCAACTCTGCCGCATTGCGCCGTCAGCCTGCTGTTGTGTGTGATGCTCTGCACACAGCTCATTTCCTGCACCGCGCGCAGCTCCGACACGCCGGCATCCTCCGATCCCCCTGTGCCCGCAGATTCTGCCGCCACCGTTTCCGCCGCAGCGCAAACCGCGTCTGCTGTTCCCCCGGCATTTGAAAAACCGGCAGATGTCGTTTCCATTGACCTCAACGCCGAAGACCCGTCGGTGGAGGGGAAAATCGCGTTTATCTTTGACCAGGACGGCATGCTGAGCGGCTACGCATACAAAAGCTGGCGCGTGACGCTCACCTACCGAGAAAACCGCGTGACGGTCTGCGTCACAGACAAAAACGACGAGGTGCTCGCTTTAGAGCACTTCACCGCACAAGCGCCCTATGACCCATCGGTCGGCTTCTGTTCCTATCGGGGATACTATTTTGCCGGCCTGAAGTTTGAAAAGGAGTGATATTATGAAAGCAAGCAAGCAAATCATCCGACGCGTTTTCGCCGCGCTGTTATGCGGTGTGATGCTCCTCTCTCTCTTTTCCTGCGGAAAGGACAAGACGGATGCAGCGCAGAAGGACAATCGGAACAACGCGAGCCTTCCCGGCACCTGGGAGGTTGAACTGAACGTCGGTCCGATCATTCAGTCTCAGATCGGCGATGCCGCGGCAGCAAATTTTGATTTTTCCGACTGCACGCTGACGCTCAATATAGCCTTCCGCAAATCGGACAAAACATTCTGTTTTTCCGTCACGGATTCTGCCGAGGAAGCGTATGAGAAGCAACTGGAAAAGATTTTTGCCGCAGGCGCAGAACAGTATCTCGCCTCGATCGACACCGATATGACGGCTAATGAATTCGTCACGACAAACTCAAAAAACTTCAGTGGGCAGAAGCTCTTTGCCAACTTCACCGGGGAATATTCCGTCAGCGGTGAAACCATCTCCCTCTCCCCCACCGACAACTACGGAACCATGCGCTTTGTCATTGACGGGCAAAACGTAAGCGTTTCGTGGAACGCGGGCGATGTGACGCTGAAGGGCACCGGCAAAAAGACCTCGGACGCCACGGATTTTCCTGATCCGTTGACCATGTCGGATGAAGATTATGTCAACACAGGTGATGTGATCAATGTGCAGATCGTGATGGAAAACGATGATACCATGTCCTTTGAGCTGTATCCTGATCTTGCGCCCATCACCGTCAACAATTTTGTGACGCTGGCGAAGGAAGGCTTTTACGACGGGCTGATTTTTCACCGCGTGGTGAAGGACTTTGTCATTCAGGGCGGCGACCCGAACGGCAACGGGACCGGCGGCAGCGAGAATAACATCAAGGGCGAATTCGTCAAAAACGGCGTGCAGAACGATCTGCATCACAAGCAGGGCGTCATTTCCATGGCACGCAGCTCTGCCTACGATTCTGCCAGCAGCCAGTTTTTCATTGTGACGCAGGATTCCGACTTTTTGGACGGCAGCTACGCCGCGTTTGGCAGACTGACCGACGGCTTGGATGTCCTGTTGAAGATCGCCGATGTAAAAACCGACAGCAACGACAAGCCGCTGGTCGAGCAGAAAATCAAAACCATCCGCGTATTGGAGTGAGCATATGAATAACAAACATCGAATCGCCCTCCTGCTTTCCGCACTGCTGCTCCTCATGTTTTCTGCCTGCGGCGGAAAAAAGAACGCATCGGACAGCGAAACACAAAAGAAAACCGACGCCGTGCAGCAAACCGAATCCACGGCAGCTCCCTTCTCCTCGGAAACGCAGTTGCCTTCCAACAACAGCGGCATCGACAATGAATCGCAGGTGAGCACTCCCTCCGCCGCCGGACAGCAGACGCCGTCTGAGGCGCCCGGGAGCACCGCCACAAGCGGAGCACCGAACCCGCCGGCACAGAGCACCGCCCCCGGCACATCTGCGTATTCACCCTCTGACGCAACCGTCAATCCCGCAGACACCGGCTTCAACCTGCCGGAAATCTGATCGGATTGGTCAGACGCACCGGCGCACTCTCTGTTATCTGTACCAATCTGAATATAAGAGAACCCCCGCGAAGAGCGTTTCAAAAAGCGCTTTTCGCGGGGATTTTTATATTTGCGTTTGAGAAGGCTATGTAAAGCAGAATTCTTTGCAAAATCGGCAAGCGCGCGCCTTTAAGCCAGTTCAGCGATCACTTCCACCTCAGCAAGAACGCCCTTGGGCAGATCCTTCACCGCAACACAGGAGCGTGCGGGCTTGTTGGCGCCGTCAAAATACTTGCCGTATACAGCGTTAAATGCGGCAAAATCTGCAATCTCCGCCAAAAAGCACGTGGTTTTCACAACCGCGTCAAAGCCGACGCCGGCTGCCTGCAAAACGCCTTGCAAATTCTTCATGATCTGTTCCGTCTGTTCGGCGATACCGCCGGGAACAACCTCTCCCGTTGCGGGGTCGATTGCTATCTGCCCGGAGGAAAAGAGCAATCCGCCGCATTTCACAGCCTGGGAATAAGGTCCGATTGCCGCCGGAGCATTTTTTGTTGCAATAATTTCCATCATTCGATACCTCTCTTACAAAATTTTGAATCCCGCATCAAGCAGCGCCTTGCGAATCTGCTCCTTGTGCTCGGAATTTCTCGTTTCCAGATTTACCCGCAGATAACAGCCGTTGACATCCGAGCCCTCGCTTGCGCGCTCGTGGAACACGCTGGTCACGTTTCCGCCCAGATCCGCAATGATCTTGGAGACGCTGAGCAGCTGACCGGGCTTGTCCAAAAGTTCAATGGTAAACTGACAGCTTCTGCCCGACATCATCAGACCGCGCTTGATCACGCGAGACAAAATCGTCACATCAATATTACCACCGGAAAGCAGGCATGCCACCTTTTTGCCCTTGACCGGTACCTTGTTAAACATGACCGCCGCAACAGCAACCGCGCCGGCGCCCTCCGTCACCAGCTTCTGCTGTTCCATCAGCGCCAGAATCGCCGCGGATATTTCATCGTCGCTGACTGTGACGATCTGATCAACATACTGCTGACACAGCGCAAAGGTTAGCTCACCCGGCTTTTTCACCGCGATACCGTCGGCAATGGTGGAAACAGAAGACAACTCTTCGATTTTTCCGTCCGACACGGAATGCGCCATGCTGGGCGCACCCGCCGCCTGCACACCGTATATTTTTACATTGGGATTGAGATTTTTCATCGTAAATGCGACGCCTGCAATCAGTCCGCCGCCGCCGATCGGAACCACAACAGCATCCAGATCGGGCAGCTGATCAAACAACTCCAGCCCGATGGTGCCCTGCCCGGCAATCACGCTTTCGTCGTCAAAAGGATGAATGAAGGTGTAGCCCTCCTCATCGCGCAGACGCAGTGCATGATTGTACGCGTCGTCATATACCCCCGGCACCAGACAAACCTCCGCGCCGTAGCGCTTGGTCGCCTCGACCTTGGAGATCGGCGCGCCGTCCGGCAGACAAATTACCGCCTTGATCCCGTTTTTCTGCGCGGCAAGCGCCACGCCCTGCGCGTGATTTCCCGCGGAGCAT
>DBGFNI010000077.1:0-4763 GCA_048527645.1 Eubacteriales bacterium
TCTCACTGCTGCTGTACTACTGTGTGCCGCGCCGCGCAAAAAACGCGGTTTTGCTTGTATGCAGCCTGCTGTTTTTCAGCTGGGGCACGCCGAGATATCTGCCGCTGATGGTTTGTGCGGTGGTGTTCAACTATTTTTCCGGCCTGCTGCTGGACAGCTGTGTGCAAAGCGGCGACAGCGCCGGGGCGAAGCGCGCGCTGTGGACGGCGGTTGCCGCCAATGTGCTGTTGCTTGCGTTTTATAAATACACCGGTTTTTTTGCAGATCAGATCAACCGCCTGTTCGGCTCCTCGCTTGCCGCGCCGGAGCTGCCTGTTCCGATCGGCATTTCCTTTTTCACCTTTTCTCTTCTCTCCTATCTGTTTGATGTGTACCGGCAGAAAACGGGTGCGGCAAAAAACATTCTGGATTTCGGTCTGTATGTGACTTTTTTCCCAAAACTGGTTTCCGGCCCGATTGTCCAGTATTGCGACATGGCGCCGCAGCTGCGCGAGCATCCGCTGACCCCGGATCGGTTGGGAGAGGGTGCGAGGCTGTTTTGCATCGGCCTTGGGAAAAAGGTGCTGCTGGCCAACACGCTGGGCACGGTGTTTTATGCGCTGGCGGATTTGCCGCAGGGTGCGCTTTCCGTATGCAGCGCATGGCTGGGTGCCGTGACGTACGCGCTGATGCTTTACTTTGATTTCAGCGGCTATTCCGACATGGCGATCGGCCTGGGAAAGCTGTTCGGATTTGATTTTAAGGCGAATTTCGACTACCCGTATCTGTCGCAGAGTCTGTCGGAATTCTGGCGCAGATGGCACATTTCTCTGGGGGCGTGGTTCCGCGATTATATTTACATTCCGCTGGGCGGCAGCCGGGAGGGCGAGGGAAAAACCGTTCGCAACCTCCTGATTGTCTGGATACTGACGGGCATCTGGCACGGCGCGAGCTGGAATTATGTTTTTTGGGGACTGTATTACGGTGTCTTGCTGATTGCGGAGAAGTTTGTTCTGCAAAACCCGCTGTCGCGTCTGCCCGCCGCAGTGCGGCATGCACTGACGCTGCTCGGCGTTTTGGTCGGCTGGGTGTTTTTCTTCTCGGATTCGCTGGGGAAGGCCTTTTCGTGGCTCGGCGCGATGATCGGCATTGGTGCGAAAGGCTTCGGTGACAGCACCGCCGCCTATTATTTCGGCTCTTGCTGGCCGGTGCTGCTTCTCGCCGTGTTTGCCTGCCTGCCCCTCGGCGCGCGTCTGGGCAGACGGGTATATCAGAGCCGGCGCGGCAGCATCCTTTCCGTGTTGTACTATTTGCTGCTTGTGCTGCTCTGTATTGCCGGAATGATGAATGATACCTATTCTTCGTTTTTGTATTTTCAGTTTTGAGTCACTTGTCTTGGGAGGATATTGTGATGAAACCAACTCATCCGTCTGCTGTCCCGCCGGATCATCCGGAGAAACGTCGCCGGATACAGCTGCGGCGCAACCGGCGCTTGCAGGGGCTGTGCCTTGCGGCATCTCTGGCTTTGCTGGCGGTGCTGCTGACGCTTGCCAATCTGTTTGCGCCGGATCGCGCGTTTTCCGAGCAGGAAAACCGAAAGCTGGCGGGCTTTCCTGCATTTTCTTTGCAGCGGCTTGCGGACGGAAGCTACTTTGCCGATCTGGAAAAATATACCGCCGACCAGTTCGTGGGGCGCGATATGTGGATTTCTCTGCGTTTGCGCGCCGGGCGGCTGCTTGGGCAGAAGGAGTCAAACGGCGTTTTGCTCTGTCGTGATCACTATCTGATGGAGCTGCCTGCAGCTGCGGACACAAAAAACGTATCGCGCAATCTTTCGGCGATCAATAGCTTTGCCGCACAGCATCCTGAACTGAATATGTATATGACAGTGGCGCCCAACGCCGTGAGTATCTTGCAGGACAATCTGCCCCGCAACGCGCAGATTCCCGACCAGCGGCAGCAGCTGCAGGATTTGCGCAGCGGCCTTGCCGGCGTGCAGTTTATGGATGTAACCGAGGCGCTGTCCGCGCACAGCAACGAGCCGCTTTACTACCGAACCGACCACCACTGGACGACGCGCGGCGCATACCGTGCGTTTGAGGCGATGGCGCCGCAAATGGGTATTGACGATCCCATTACGGATTATGAGATTTATACGGTTTCCGAGCGCTTTGAGGGGACGCTTGCCTCCAAAAGCGGGAGCCACGGCGTTTGCGACAGCATCGAGGTTTACGCGCCGAAGACACAGACGGAATACTATGTGGAGTATCCCGATTCGCAGAAAACGGTGTGCTCTATGTATCAGCGCGACTGCCTGGAGCAAAAGGATCAGTATACGGTATTTTTCGGCGGAAACCATCCCCGGGTGGATGTGGTGACCACGGCGCAGACAGGGCGCTCGCTTTTGCTGCTCAAGGATTCCTATGCCAACTGCTTTGTGCCGTTTCTGATGCCGTATTTTGACCGGATTATCATGATCGACCCCCGGTATTATTACGATTCGGCAGAAGCGCTGCTCGCACGGTATGAAATCACGGATGTGCTGTTTTTATACAATGCGTCCACCTATTTCACCGATCATTCGCTGGCAGATGTGCTCACACCGTGATTGGCTTTTGAAAGCAAAAAATGCCTGCTGCAAAAATTGCAGCAGGCATTTTTTACGATTTGTAATAACGGTACGGTCAGACTGCGCGAGTGACCTTGTTGGAACGCAGACAACGGGAACATACGTAAACCGTTTTGGGCGTGCCATTTACAACAGCCTTTACCCGTCTGATATTGGGTTTCCAGGTTCTGTTGGTCTTTCTGTGGGAGTGGGATACGTTGTTACCGAACACAACGCCCTTTCCGCAAACACTGCATTTTGCCACGGTGGACACCTCCTGTTTGAATACTGTTTATCGTATCACACTTGATGATATCATCACAATCAATACGGATGAAAAATGTGTCCCTGATGTGACACGGTAAGTATTATAGCACAGAGGATGGAAAAATGCAATAGGTTTTTGCAAATTTCCCAAAATTTTTGCTGTTTTCCCGTTTCGGGGGAAAACAGCAAAAAAAATTTGCACGGAAAAGCGTAAGGCGCCCGGGAGAACAAGCGTTTTTGAGACGCAAGGGGGCGGCCGCCTTGACGGGGCGCCGCGCTGCAACCGCAGAGGGCGTGACATTTTATATTTTTCGGCAGAGAATCAAACAACCGAAAACACACGATGCTCCCGTCGGGAGCATATCGAGAAGCGCGCCTTTTTATCCCGAAAATGAGTTCGGCGGTCTCTTCAACCGAAATTTATAAATTTTCCCAGTCAATCCGTTCTGACTGATAAAAAAATTCATGGTCATGCTCACTGACATTTCGTAGAACTATACAGGGATTTCCTACTGCAATCACATTGTTCGGAATATCTTTTGTGACCACACTTCCGGCTCCGATGACCGTATTTCTTCCGATATGCACGCCGGGAAGAATGACTACGTTTCCGCCAATCCACGTATTTTCACCGATATAAACATCTTTATTGAACTGCAATCCTCTTTCCCTTAGTTCCGGATTGATCGGATGACCTGCTGTCGCAATCATAACATTCGGCCCAAACATGACTTTATCTCCAATATAAATGTGACCATCATCCACAAGAGTCAGATTTGAATTCGCGTAAATACCGGAACCGAAATGCACATGATGTCCGCCCCAATTTGCATGAAACGGAAGCTCTATGTAACAATTCTCGCCGCATTCAGCAAAAACTTCTTTCATATACTTTTGCTTCTTATCATATTCCGTGGGTTTTAATTGATTGAAAGACCAGAGCATATCTTGAAATACGACCTGTTCTTTCATAATTGCAGCATCAGCCGGATCATAGATTAGTCCCTTCTCCATTCTCTCATACTGTGTCATGATTATTTCTCTCCCAAGTCCGATTTGTTTTGCGCTTTTACGGAATAAAGTTACCGGAAAAATGTGAAAAATCTGTTGCCTACAAGAAGAAATGCCCGAAAAATCAAATCTCTCGGGCGCTTCTTTCTATACGCAGATTATGGCTTTGTTGGCTTCGGTATTTTGCGGTCCTTACGAACGTCCGGCAATACCGAGCAGCTTTTTATTTACTGATATGCGGTCAGTCCGCGTGCTCCTCCAGCCATGCAGCCGCCTTGTCCTTGGACATGCGCTTGATGTCCTCTGCAGGATAGGGGGAGGAGGCGCCGCCGTTGACATAAAGGAAGTAGCTGCCCTTTTCCGTCTGATACAGGCTTTCTTCATAGCCGTCCGCATCGCCGAATGTTCCGAACGTGGCTTTTTTCACCAATGTCGCCGCATCGGTATCATAGGTGCTTTTGCAAATAATCTTTTTCATGAATGGACACTCCTTTTTCTGCTTAGTATTTTTCACATGCCGTTGCCTTATCCCCGGCAAAAATGTCTTGCGGAATCTTCCGGGCGGCAATTTGCCGCGGATGTGCTCTGCACGATGCAAGCGGTGCTGCGGCAACGCCGTGTGTGTATATTTTACCATATTTCCGGTCGGAATACAAGAGCGCAAAAACACAAATCCGGCGGAAAATGCATGCAAAATCAGGATGCTGTGCCAGATTTCTCCTTTTTGCGTTTAAATGTGTGTTTGCGTGCAAGACGCCGCTTTGTATGAAACAATAAAAAAGCGTTCTAAACCGGATGCCTGCCGCATAGAATATCATGAGAGCACCCTGCGGCGTACCGGGGCTGCCGATGGCATGCTAAAAAGAGGTGCGCCTTGGCGGAAAAGTGAGGAAAAGAG
>DBGFNI010000078.1:0-14692 GCA_048527645.1 Eubacteriales bacterium
TATTATATCATAAAAGCAAGGCGAAGCCTTGTAAGGTGCGACAGCACCAATTAAAATGCAACGCATTTTAACTTTTAGTCATTCAATGTTCTCCGAAATAGTCTAAATCTTTGATTTAGTAACTATTTCGTGAGGTTATTATATCACACCTTGCGGCAAAGTGCAACACAGCGCAAGCGCTTGAAAACAGCAAAAGCAGCATCCGTACGGATGCTGCTTTTGCTTGCAGGTTGGGAAGATGCGTATTCTGTTATCGAATCTTTTTCTTTCGGACAATTGCCCCGAGCATTGCACATCCGCTTACAAGAAGCAGGGCTACCCACAGAAGCAGATTGCTGTTATCGCCTGTCTGCGGAGGTTCTGCATCGCTCGGCGCGCCGGTGTTCGGATGATCCTTGCCGGAATCTGTCGGCGTTGCGGAATCGGTTTTGTCTTCTTCAGTTGGCGTTGGCTGCTCTGAAGCTGCTTGCTGAACCTCAAAATTCGTACTGCAATCACCGTCCGAATAGACAACTGTAAGCATATGCGTGCCGGCAGAAAGCGTTTTGAGGTATTCGGCTTTCAGCGTGACTACCGTGGAACCGGGAACCGCCGTATAATTCTTCGCATCAATCAGCGTACCGTCAACCTTGACGCCTGTGAACTTGCTGAAATCACCGTTTGCGCGGAAAGTCAGTGTACCGTCACTGTCTTGCGTCCATGTGCCGTTTGCACCCTCGATGATTTTATAATCGTGGGTTTCGGTTCGTCTTTCAAGACCTGCAATCGCCGCTTCAATTGCCGCCGCCATTGCGTCAACCTCAGCCTGTTCGGCGATGTCCTTGTCACGGACAACCGCGTTGACAGCCGCTTCGACCGCGCTGAAATCCTGATAATCGTCCTTGTTGAGAGCGTTCACCTTTGCAAGCGCCTCGTCAACCTTGCTGTAATCTGCTTTTTCGCCGGGGATGTCCCGCGGCGCATATTCACAGTCATATGCGGCTAAGGTGCCGGAAACCTCGCAAGCGGCAAGCAGCATTGCTTTGCCTGTTTTACTGTCTGAAGCCGGGACAAAGCAGAGACCCTCAGGAGATACGTCTCCTTTGATCGCGTCGTCAAACTCGCGGGAATTGATATAGTTTGCAAACTTCGCATTCGCGGGATCGGTGATGTCGTAAACCATCACGCCGCCGATACGCTCCAGCGCAATGAAGGCATAAACTCTATCGCCCACGGTGCCTGTGACAACGCTTTCCGGCTCGGGACCTTTTTTGCCCGAACGGTTGTCAAGGGTTATTTTATCGTTTGAGGCGTTAAAGAATGCGGGAAGTGTTTCTGCCGTGATCGCTTCCAGCTCGCTGCCGCTGTCATACACCGGCGTCAGTCCGTTATCGTTTACTTCATAAATCGAGAAGGAACGACCGCCGAAGATATATGCTTTCCCGCTGTCAAGACCGTCCCACAGATTCGTGTTGAACCAGACGACCTTTTGTTCCAGTGTCACATTTCCCGTAGGAGACGTGACATTTTCGTATTCATTGTCAAGACCTGCCCAATCCGCGCGGCTGTCGCCCTCGTTGGCGGTCAGCAGATAGGTTTTTCCGCCGATTTGAACGACGGATAAGCCGTCGGGCATCTTGATGCCGTAAACATTCGGATAATTCTCCGGTGCGATGGTACCGTTTTTCTGAAGATCAATCTTTGTTGCACCGTAATCCTGGAAGCCCAGTGGATACACGCCCTTGAACACACCCGAAGCGATATCCAGCACCGCAACGGCGTTTGCCTCCTGCAAGGAAACATAGGCGGTATTGCCGCTCACTGCAATGAATTCCGGCTCGAAATCGGTGGAGGGCAGTGTGTTCTTCTGAATCGGCACGCCTTTTGCCGTAAGCGCGTCCCGCTTTGCGTCAAAGCTGTCAAAGTATACGGTATTTGCCGCAAGGGCGTTATCGTCTGCGATGGTAACAATGCTGACGGAGCCCTTCGGGTCGGTGCCGTTCACGCCCTCGCGCGGCTCGCCCTCGTCGGCTGTGAGAATGGTGCTGCTGTCCGCAAAGGTGATCATATCGGGCTGAACCCCGACCTCAACGGCAGAGAGCAGGGTGAGCGAGCCGTCCTGTGCGCAGGAGAAGAGCGCCGCAAGTCCCTTTTCCGCGTAGCTTTCCGCCTGAATAGCCACAGCCAGTCGGCTCCCGTCGGGGGATACTGCGACAGAGGTCATGTCGCCGTAGGGAAATCCGCTTACAAGCGCTTTAATGTCATATTCTGTGCCGGTCAACTCCTTAACCTTATCGCCGTCGGTATTCCCGTTTAAATCTACGGCGATCAGTTTTCCCTTTATGCCGCTTACGGCATAGGCAATGCCGTTTGCGGGGTTGTAGGCAACAATTTCAAGACTTCCGCCATCGTCGTTCATCGCGCCAGAATTATATCTTCCCGAAAGCTCTAAATTAACTGTGCCGTCCGCGTTAAAGTATCCGCTCACACGCACATCACTTGTCTGAACCGGCGTAAAGGTCGGCTCTTGTGCTACGGTGTGAACGCTTCCGCACGCGCCCTTGCTGTTGCGCGGAGCATTCGCTGCCACATATGCTTCGTCAACCGTCGCTGTGCCTTTTTCCCAAACCACCAAGCCGGAATCGCCGTGATCTGTGCGCTTGAGTGACTTTTGCTTTGATATTTTGGTTGCCGCGCTGTCTCCGGCGGTCACCGAATCAACCGCTGTTCCGTCCAAAACCAGCTCGATTGTATAGCTTTTGTTGCTGATTGTCCAGTCACAGGTTTGGTCGGCATCCGGCAAATCATAGGTTAGAAATTCATCGGACGTTGACTCTGCCGCACCAATTACAAGATAGGATCCTTTTGCGGGAATCTTACCGTTGAGGGCAAGGGTATTGTCGCCGTATTTGAGCGTGTAAGCCGCAAGATCGATTTCTTCGTCGCTCGGATTGTAAAGCTCGATAAAACTGTTGGAGATCGGCGTATCGCTCTTACCGCCGCCGCCGTATATCTGTTCGATGATCGGGTTTGCCGTCGGTGCTGCGCCGTCCTTCTGAATGGTAAAGGAATCGATTACGCTCATATCCGACACACGATAGGTAGTGACGGTGAAAGCAGAATCGGAAACCGTTACTTTTGAAATATCGGAACTGTTATCCTGATCCTGAACTGCGGAGAACGGGAAGGTTTCACTTAAAATACCGTAGTTCTTTGAACCGGAACCCGAATTTGCCGTAAGATAAAGGATGCCGTCGGGGTTATGCACAGCTGTAGGAGCCTTGTCTGTGCCGTTGCCGTATTCATAACCGTCAAATTCGGTTACGGGGGTTGTGCCGTTCATGATATATGTTCTGCAATACACATGGTCGTGACCCATCAGCACTGCGTCAATATCCAACTGTTCCAAAACGGGAATAATCAGATTCTTAAAGCCGTCGGCGTTTTCGATATATCCGTCGTGGGCGTGGGACGCCACGGTGAACAGGGTGTGGTGGAAGACCGCAATCTTCCATGAAATGTTTTTGTCCTTCGTCGCTTCAAGCGCAGCCTCCATAAACGCCTTGTGGCCATCGACGGCTTCCGCGCTCTGCGCGTTGCTGTTGAGGACGAAGAAGAGTGCATTGTTGTAGACAAAATAATAGTCGCCGCCCGCCGCAGTTACGCCGTATTGATCGGACGCATTGGCGATATTGAAATGCTGGCTGTAAGCATCAGAGGAAGCATCGTGATTTCCGATTGCAGTTGCAACGGGCAATCCGAATAAAACATTATGTTCCAGATAACCGTCGTACTGCGCTTCGTCTGAAGCGGAGTTTACCTGATCTCCCGCGGAAACAAGAAAGGAGATATCGGAGAAAAGCCCGCTGTCTGCCGCAGCGTTCAACGTGTTTTCCCAGCCGGCGGTATCGCTTGCCGTGTTTCCCGCACCGATTTGCGGGTCACCGACAAATGCAAAGGAAAATGCGCCCTCCCCGCCGGTGGTGAAGGAATATATTTGCCCCGCTTTTCCGCTGTTGCACAACTGATAGTAATAGGTAGTGCCGTACTTCAGAGCAGTTGCTGTCGCTTTACAGCTGTACTGTCCGTCATTGGCAGTCGCAGCAGATGCGGTGAAGGTGTTTCCGTTTGTCATGTCGGCGTTTTCGGATACGGTAACCGAAGCATTTTCCAGCGGTGAATACCAGGTGAAATTGATTTGACTTTCATCTGCGCCGACGGAAAGACTGATGTTGTTTTGGTAAACAATCTCTTCGGCAGAGAGATACAGCCCGCCGAAGGAGAACCAGACATCCGAACTTGTTTTGCGCCCGTTGTGCAGCTCTACGGCGATGATGTTTTCGCCGTTATGAAGCAGACTTAAATCCACAAGAGAAATTTGAAGGGTGTCGGGTCCCTGATTGGAACCGCCGTACTGCAAATTTGCGTCAAAGCCGTAACCGAGTGCATTGCCGTTTTCGTCGCAGGCATTATCGTAACCCGCCGCAACGCGCTGACCGTTAATGTAGACGATTACTCCGTCATCATACTCCAAACTGCCGGTAAGCTTTGTATATCTTTCAAGATTGCTGACTTCAAAAGTTGTACGGAAAAAGTATGCCGGGGTATCGTTGCTGCCGTCGCATCCGTCAAGAACTTTTGCGGCGGTACGAGTGCTGTCGTATGCCGCACCGCCTCTTTTTGAGCCGAAGGGACCTGCGGCGGTTTTCCAGCCGTCGGTGTCAAAGCCTTCGGCTGTCCATGCCGTGCGGTTATAACCGATTGCGGAAGGATCTCCCGCAGGGTCGGCGTTGTTGTCCAGATATTCCCATGACGCTGCCCCGTCAAGTAAGACTGTATCGGTTGAAAAGCTCAGCTCATTCATGGCAAACCATATATCGGAGCTGCTGTCGTAATGGTTGTGCACCTCAACCGCAACAACATTCTCGCCGTTTTCAAGAGCGTTAAGTACGGTTGAATCGGTGATTTCAAAACTATCGGTACTGTTTGCCTTGTTTGCAGAATAGCTGTTGTTCGCGTCGCACCCCTCCTCATTAAAAGAGACTGCCTTGACGCCGTTGATATATACAATGGCGGCGTCGTCGTAAGAGATGCTTCCTTTGATTGCCGTCACGGTTGCAGCATTTTCAATGTTGACTTTCGTGCGGAAATAATAGGTGGGGTAGTTGCTGGCATCACCCGGGCAGCCTGTAAGTGTAACCGCTGCGCCGCTGTATGCGCCGCCGCTCTTCGCGCCGAAACCGCCTGCGCCGGTTTTCCATGTGCTGTCGTCAAAACCGATCGCAGTCCAAGCCGTGCGGTTGTAGCCTGCTGCTGCAGGATCACCCGCGGGATCGCTGTTGTTATCCAGATAGGACCATTCCGTGGTACTGTCAATTTGATCGGGCGGCGTATTGCCTCCCCCCGCAAAGGCTGTGACAGCCAAAGGCAGAAGAAGAACAAGCGCCAGGAGAAGGCTTGTCAATCGTTTCATTTTCATTCCTCCCATAACTTGTAAGTCGTCCTGACGATGATCAGGCGCATGATTTGTCTTCGCAAAGATCACTGTTTTTTACACGCAGTATCACCGTGTCCGGCATTGCGGGCGTGCTGTTTTCAGCAATCAAAAGTATCAGACAATTGTAATTGTAAAAACGCTTTGTTAAATCGGATAGCAATCCTGTGTAAAATCTCTGTATGTTGCCTGCGCACCACAGGGCGTAAAAGACAAAAAGAACAGAGGATGCAACGGAAAAAGCCGTTACCTCCTCTGTACACGCCTGCGGGCGGGACGGGAAAGCCCCCGCCATCTGACGCGACCACGGCGGCACGGCGCTGCACCCCTTGCTTTGGACGGTTTTGATTGTGCAAAACCATATGCAATCATTTTGTACTTCGCTGTTGTTAACGGGAGAACAACAAGAAAAGACGGACTGATTTTGTTTGAAAATCAGTCCGTCTTTTTTCAACTGAAACGGAAAAGGATTTTTTGAATATCCTCATCAAAAAGATTTTCTTTGTTTACCGTTGTGACCTCGGTATACAGCGCGCTTCCCGATACGGCTTCGCCCGCGACAAGCTTTGCGGCGTTCATTACCCCGAGATAGCCTATGGCAAATGGGTTTTGCACGATCAGCGCATCCATTTCTCCCGTTTCGATCATACCGACCGAAACGGTATTGGTATCAAACCCTACGCCGCGCACCTGATCGGCAAGTGAGAGCTTTCTGATCGCGCTGCCCACGCCCAAAGTCATCCATTCGTTAAATCCCACCAGCACATTGATCTGGGGATACTCGCTTAAAAGCGACATGGCTCCCTCTTCGGCGCTTTGGATATTGCTGTCGACATTTACGCTCGCGACAATCTGTGCGTTCGGCACATTGCTGATATATTCACGAAAGCCCTTTTCCCGCTGCATACCGTTATCGGTGCTTTCGTAATAATTGACCAGTCCGATATATATTTCGGAATTTGCGTGAAATCCGTCTGTTGCGGCCTTTCCCGCGGCTTTTCCCGCCTCGTTGTTATCGGTGCCGATGAAGAGACTGACATTGGAGGAATCGACATTGCTGTCAATTGTCACGATTTTTGAGCCGCTTCTTGCGGCCTGATTCACGCTTTCCGCCGACTGAAAATAGTTGATCGCCGAAAGAACGATTGCGTCCGCGCCGTCCTTTGCCGCGCGCTCGATCATCTCATTTTGCGTGAGATAATCCTCCTCGTTTTCGGGACCTTCAAAGGTGACCTCGACATTGTATTCCGTCGCGGCGGTGTCAACGCCCTTTTTGACCGCATGCCAAAAGTCTGAATCAACGGCCTTGACAATCACTGCGATGCGTGTTTTACTGCCGTTGCGGTCGGCATTGCATGCGCAAAGCCCGACCGTCAGCGCAAAACACAGCAGCAAAGACAAAATTGCTTTAAATCTCATTTTGCGCCTCTCTTTCAATTTTGGGGATCCGCACGCTGACCGTCGTTCCTTCATCAAGCTCGCTTTGTATGGTCAGACCGTAGGCTTCGCCGAAATAAATCTTCAGTCTGTCATTGACGTTTTTCACGCCGATACCGCCCGAATCGCTGCGATCCTTTTGCAGAATTTTGCGGCATTGCTCCGCGGTCATTCCCACGCCGTTATCGCTGACGATTATCAGAATATCCTGAGGCTGATCCTCCGCTTCTTTGACGGTGATGTCAATTCTGCCAACGTCCACCATACGGTCAATGCCGTGGTAAATTGCATTTTCAATCAGTGGCTGTATTGTGATTTTATTGCAAAGATACGCTTCCAGCCCCTCTTGCACATCAAAGCTGTAAGAGAACTGATCCTTATAGCGAAAGCTCTGTATGACAAGATAGCTTTCTGCGTGCTGCAGTTCCTCTTTTATGGTGATCAGCTCACGCCCGCGGCTGATGCTGATTCTGAAAAGCCGCGCCAATGCGCCCACCATTTTGATCGCATCCTCGTTTTTGCCGCGCTCGCACATCCATTGTATGGAATCAAGCGTATTGTACAGAAAATGCGGATTGATCTGTGCCTGCAAGGCCTTTAATTCGGTCTTGCGGACTTCCGCCTCCTCTTTTCGCACCTTTTCCATCAGGTCGCGTATCGTTTCGGTCATATGCTGAAACGAATCCGACAGCGCCTGCAGCTCGGTGACAGCCTCCGGTTCGCTTGCAAAGCGGAAATGCTCGGTTTCATGCTCAAACGCTTTCATGGCGTTCATCAGTTTTTTGATCGGAGCGTTTACGATTTTTGAATAAACGATCAGCACTGCAAGCGCGATGATGGCAGAGCAGAAAAAGGAGATTAAAACACTGATAATAATCTGCGTGCGCCGCTCTGCCGCCAGCTCATCGGTGAAGTTTACGCCGACGATTCGCCAACGCTTGTCCTCGGTGGTGTGAAGCGTGTAAATCAGGTTTTTTTCAATATGCACGCCGTCCGACAGGGAGGAGATATATTCGGAATCTTCGGATCGGATCCCCGAAAACAGCAGCTGCTGCTGCGGGTGATATACGATATTTCCGTCGCTGTCGATGATAAAGCAATATCCGTGTCTGCCGATACCGACATGATCAATATACTTTGCAATTTCGGAAAAGCTGAAGTCAATGGCAATATACGCGCCGCCGCCGAACACCTCTTTGTCGGTTTTCACCGCGAGGGTTACGACCCACGGATACGCGCCCTCAAACATCGTCTGCACATGCGGCTTTGACAAAGCAAAATCTTCCGCGCCCTCAAACAGCTCCCGATCAAAAGAAAGATCCTGATATATCTGCTCCTTCAAGGTGTTTTCGCCGTTGGAACTGATGATTTCGCCCTGACTGCCGTAAATGGTAACGGCGTAAATGTCATCTTGAATCTGTGTCAGAGCCGCTATTTTGCTGCTGAATTGTTCTGCGGTTGCGCTGTTGTGCACCATTTCGTTTATTTCAGACAGTCGGCTTTTCATCGAGCTCAGATAATTGTTGACGGAAACCGTCGTCTGTTGGACGGACTGCTCGGAATTCACCTGTGCGTCCTTCATCAGCGCGCGGCTGTACACCGTTGCAAAAAGGGCAATGCAAACGGTTACCGCTGCGGTGGCAGCCGCCGTCACCGAGAGGATTGTAATGGCAGAAAGATTGATGGAAAACCGCCGGCGTGAGGATTTCATACCGATTCGCTCCTATTTGAATTTCTCACCTTATTCGGTGTTTCGCCGTAAAACTTTTTAAAGCAGTAGCTGAAATAATGCTGGTCGCTGTAACCGCATTTTTCGGCAACATCCAACACCTTCATACCGGAGCACACGAGCATATCGTAGGCAGCCTTCATCCGGCGCTCGGTAAGAAGTGTTATAAAATTTTTCTTTTTCGTTTTCTTGATCAGCGAACTGAGATAATTCGGGCTGATCGCCAACTCGTTGCTGACGGCGGAAAGCGAAAGATTTTCGTCAGAATACCGTTCGGAAATGATCTGCACAACCCGGTCGCAGATCACCTCACTGTCCCGTCTTTGCGACTGCGATATCAGCGTCTTTGCATTTTCGCAAAAGGAAAGCAGCTCATTGCGCATGATGTTTTCGGTGCTGTAGGATGTGATTTTTGAGAAGATCGGATTGGAAGAAAGAAGCTCGCTCAGCCCCTCATTTCCGCTCACCGCGCCGACCACACGGTAGACGGTTGCGATCATCTGAATCACCAGAAGACTCGTATCCTCCGGGGTGTTTCCTTCATAAAGCCCGTCTACAAAGCCGGAAATCTCCTCCCGGCTGCCCACCTTGAGCAGCTGCTCCAGGGTAGAGGCTTCCTTTTCGACATGGTCGATTTCAAGGTTTCCGTCTCGCTCCTGGTCGTCGATGAAGCGGATTTCTCCCGCGCCGTCCGAGGTATATCTCCGTGCCGTAACAGCCTGCATATATGCGTCCGCGCAAAGGGAAAACGCAGAGAACTCCCGGCTCACCCCGATCGTGCAGACCTGATTGAGCAGTCTTTTGGCGGTTTGCACCGTTTCTTTCAGCGGCAGCTCCAGCAGATTGCTCAGCTCCTGATCGCTCTCGGTGGTCGCAAGCGTTACCGCTCTGCCGTACGCGATGAAGGTTTCCGCATGCATATATTTTGAAATAATATTGTTGATCAGTTCTGCGTGCTCTGTGCCTGTGCAGGAGTGGCCGTTTTCGCCCTTGAATTTTGAGACCAGAACGCAAAGTCTTGCCTTTTTGCGGTCGGTGATGATGCCGAGCTGCTCGGCTTTTTCAAACAGTTCGGAATCATCGGGCTGGTGCTCGCTGCCGCCCAGCATCAGCGGAAATAAAAACTCGTTCACCGCAAGTCTGTGCAAACGGCTCTCGATGTCGGGATCGGGTAAAGATAAAACACTGCCCAGCTTTTCGTCCATACGGCGATGGATTTCAAACAGGGTTTCCGACAGCTCCGATGATGAAATGGGCTTGAGCAAATACATGATGATATTGTAATTGATGGCGGTTTGCGCATATTCAAAGCTATCGTAACCGCTTAAAATGACAATCTGGGTCGCAGGGCGCATCTCGCGCACCTTGGCGGCCAGCTCCAGCCCGGATATCATCGGCATTCTGATATCGGTCAGGATGAGATCCGGCTCCAACGTTTCGATCAGATCAAGTGCGTCCGCACCGTTTTCGGCTTCGCCCGCAACTTCAAATCCTGCCGCCTCCCAATTCACCATTTCGATCAGCGCGCGGCGCTGATCGTGTTCGTCATCAACAACCAGAACGGAATATTTCATTTCAAAACACTCCCGCTTTCATTTATATATATTAGTATAACATAAATCAGCGGAAAATGCAAACAGCCGCACAGAAAGGAAATTTCCTTTTGTGCGGCTTGTTGTGCGGATTGCATCAGCTTTTTTTCTCCCAACCGGCGTACAGCGTCATGCTGCCGGTAACGGTATCCTGATCCATGTCCCAGCGCTGTGTACAGTCGCGGTCGGTATACCACCCGGTGAACGTATAGCCCTCCTTGACAGGCTCTTCGGATACGGTTAACACCTCGGAATGCATGGCTTTCACGCTGGCAATCTGAGAGCCTCCGTCGGTATCAAACTTCACGGTGAAACCGTTATGCGTCACAACAAATGCCGTTACCGCAATCAAAGCAACAATCAGAACCGCAACAAGGATATTGGCTGTTTTCAGCGACATTTTCACATTTGCGTAAAGGCCGCCCTTGCGATGCGTGCCCGCCGCCTTTTCGGCGCTTTCATTTGTTTTGATGTTTTCCACGGTTTCACCGCCTTTTTGTTCTTATTTGCGTGCAAGATACTTGCGCATATCGATCGAGCAGGCAACCAGAATGATCAGACCCTTGATGACATAGAGCATATTCGGGTCAACAGAAAGGAAGTTCAGACCGACGAATATGATCTGCAGCAGGAACACGCCGATCACGATTCCGCTGATTTTTCCGGTACCGCCGACGAACGAAACGCCGCCGATCACGCAGGCTGCAATTGCATCCGATTCATAGTTCAGTCCCGTGTTTGCAGAGCAGGAGGCGATTCTTGCGCCCTCGATAAATCCTGTAATACCGTACATTGCTCCGGCAAGCACGAATACCAGCACGATCGTCCAGAAAACATTGACGCCCGAAACATTCGCCGCTTCCTCATTGGAGCCTACGGCAAACATGTTTTTACCGAATTTTGTCTTATTCCAGATCACCCACATGATCGCCGTGAGGATTACCGCATAAAGCACGTATTTCGGCACGGCGACGCCGCCGATGGTAAACAAGGTGCCGCGAACGAAATTCAGGTAGGATTCGTCAAGTCCCGAAAGGGTCTGACCGTTGTTTCCGCCGATCATCAAATACATGAGCACCAGACCGAACACAATCAGCTGCGTAGAAAGGGTAACAATAAACGGATGCAATTTGAACTTTGCAACAAAGAATCCGTTTACAAAGCCGATCAGCGCACCGACTGCAATCACCGCCAAAAGCACGAGCCAAAGCGGCACAACCTCAAGATTCGGGAAAATCTTGTTGGCGTAGCCCGTCATCTGCAGCAGTGACGCCGCAATGCAGGCGGTCAGTCCCACGCAGCGTCCGGCGGATATATCGGTACCGGTAAGCACAATGGCTCCGCCGATTCCCAAGGCGATGGGCAGCTTCGCTGCGGTTAGAGAAATGATGTTTACGATGGACGACATGGAAAGAAATGCCGGAACCCTGATGGCAATATAAATGACCGCAATGACAATGATGATGTACATTGCATTGTTGAATAACAGATCGGATATGGCTCTGCGTTTGTCCGCGCCGGATTTCGCTTTGAATTCCTCCAGACGGGCGGCAAGACGGCTTTTTCTTTTGATCGTTGCAGAAGACATTTGTTTTCCCCCCATTTATGCATATTTTGCGGCAAGCGCCATGATTTCTTCCTGTGATGTTTGCGCCGCGTTGACCTCACCGGCTAGCTTTCCGCCCGACATAACGAGGATTCGGTCGCACACGCCGAGCAGCTCGGGCATTTCGGACGAAACCATAATAACGGTTTTTCCCTTTTCGGCAAGGTCGATGATCAACTGATAGATTTCGTATTTCGCGCCCACATCAATCCCTCTTGTCGGCTCGTCAAGCAACAAAACGGTAGGGTCGGTCAAAAGCCAGCGCCCGAGGATCACCTTTTGCTGATTTCCTCCCGAAAGCGAACGGATTTTTGTCTCTTGATTCGGCGTTTTCACACGCATTGCGTCAATACACCAGTCGGTGTTTTTCTTCAGCTTGGCCTTGCTTAAAAACGGACCGCGCTGGCATTTTTTCAGGCTGGAGATCGTCGCGTTTTCGCGGATATTCAAGATTCCGAAAATACCCGTCGCGCGTCTTTCCTCGGTTAGCAGTGCAAAGCCGTTTTTAATGGATTCCTTTGCGTTTCGGTTCTTGATCGGCTTTCCGTCAAGGGTGAAAGTGCCGCTGCGCCGGGTGGCTGTCCCGAAGATGTTTTCCAGCAGTTCGGTTCTTCCCGAGCCGTCAAGTCCGGCAACACCGATGATCTCTCCGCGCCTTGCGGTGAAGGAAACATCGCGCAGCTCGGAATACTCGGCGGACAGGTCTTTCACCTCCAGCAGCACATCGCCGATTTTGTTGAGCTTCGGCGGATAAAGGTTCGTAAGCTCTCTGCCCACCATCAGCTTGATGATCTCATCGGTGGTGAGTTCGTTTGCGTCCCTTGTGGCAATCCACTTGCCGTCGCGCATTATCGTAACCTCGTCTGAAATACGGAGGATTTCTTTCATTTTATGAGAAATGTATATGATGCCGCAGCCCTGGTCGCGCAGCATATTGATGATTTTGAACAGGTGCTCCACCTCTTCTTCGGTCAGCGAAGAGGTCGGCTCGTCAAAAACAATGATTTTTGAATGATAGGAAACGGCTTTTGCAATTTCAACCATCTGCCTTTGTGAAACAGGCATACGGCTCATCACCGTTTTCGGATCGACATTGATTTCCAGCTTTTCAAAAATCTCCTTGGTTGCCTTGTACATTTTTTTTTCACTGGTGAAGGGCACGCCCTTTGCAACCGTCGGGAAACGCCCCAAGAACATGTTGTCCATGACGTTGCGCTTCAGCGCCTGATTGAGCTCCTGATGCACCATGGCAACGCCGTTTTCCAGTGCTTCTTTTGAATTTTTGAAGTTTACTTCTTTTCCCTCAAGATATATCTTGCCGCCGTCCTTGCTGTAAACGCCGAAAAGACATTTCATCAGGGTTGACTTTCCGGCGCCGTTTTCACCCATCAGGGCGTGCACCGTGCCGGCCTTAACCGTGAGGCTGACGTTGTCGAGCGCCTTCACCCCCGGAAAGTTTTTCTCGATATTCTCCATTCGCAGGAGAACCGGTTCGGCTCCGGTATCCCGGATAGCGTCTTTGTTGTCGGTCTGACTGCCCATATGAACTTATCCTCCTGTCTCTCGTTTCCCGGTTAGGCGGCGGCACCATTACGGTACCGCCGCCCCGGGTATTTATGCTTTTTTGAAAATTATTCGCCTGTGTAAACGCCGTAAGGAATGTTGACTCTCCAGGTGCCTACAACGTTTTCCTTCTCAATACCGTCAAAGGCGTCTTTGCTGTCCAGGAAGTTCTTTCCGATTGCGGAGATGGTGCTTGCCATACCGTCTGCATCCTGCTTGATGGTACCGATCATAGCGCCCTTAGAAATGGCATCTTTTGCTGCATCGGTAGCGTCCACGCCGAACACGGGGATCACCTTTGCGCCGCTCTTGTTATAGCCGGCGGTCTGCAGTGCAGAAATCGCACCCAATGCCATTTCGTCATTGTTCGCGATGACCAGCTCTACCATGTTGTTGTTTGCTTCGCTGTACTGGGACAGAATGGTGTTCATATAATCGGTAGCCGCTGCAGAGGACCACTGACCGTTCTGGTCAACAAGATACTTCTTGGAGTTGGAAGCGTCATAGAATTCGAGATTCGGCTTTCCTGCCTCTGCGAGTGCCGCATTCGCGTCATCCACACCGTACTGTGTGCGGGCGATTGCCTCCATGTTGCCTTCCTGACCCTTGAACATCACGTAGCTGATCTTGCCGTCGCCGTTCAAATCAACTGCGCCGTAATTTTCAACAAGGTATTCGCCGATCATCTGACCCTGCATATGACCGGCCATCTCGTAGTCGGTGCCGACAAATACACACTTGTCATAGCTGCTTACAACCTTTTCATCCACGGAACGGTTGAAGAAGATGACCGGGATGTCTTTCGCTTTTGCCTGATCGACAATGTTCTGCGCTGCGTCGTTGGAACCCGTGTCAACAACGTTTACAATGAGCAGTTTGGAACCCTTTGCAATTGCCGTTGCAACCTGTTCGGTTTGGGTGGTCTGGTTTCCGTTGCCGTCGTAGTTCTGGAACTTCAGCCCGGCATCGGTGAGATACTGATCCATAGCGGAGCGAACGCTTGAAATATACGTATCGCTGTATGTGTAATAAAATACGGATACCTCGCCGCCCTCAGAACCGCCGCTGCTTCCACCGCAAGCCGTAAGCCCGAGTATGAATGCCAATACCAAAATCGCTGCCAATAACTTTTTCATGTTGATTACCTCCTTTGATTACGACTGTTTTTTACGACCTCTCTTGTCGTCATATCAATTATATCTTGACGTGCGAATGAAGTAAATGTGATTTTTTATGATAAATGTATAATAAATTATGATATTATTCTTGAAATATATATTATT
Source organism: Eubacteriales bacterium (assembly GCA_048527645.1). GTDB lineage: Bacteria > Bacillota > Clostridia > Oscillospirales > CAG-272 > HGM12669. The sequence goes on from DBGFNI010000078.1 coordinate 14,684, forward strand.
TGACGGCGG
>DBGFNI010000079.1:0-13435 GCA_048527645.1 Eubacteriales bacterium
GCAATTGCCGGACTTTCCCGGCATCATCATAAGTGACTTTTATGGGGGGCGGCTGAACACTGCCCCCACTGTTATGTAAACCGGACGGGGTGAATATATGAAAAAAAACGCCATATGGAGAGCAGGACTGTGGTATCTTGTTGCGTTTCTTTGCGTCGCGCTGGATCAGATCACCAAGTGGCTGGCCGTGCGGTATCTAAAGCCCATGGACACCCTGCCGCTGTGGAAGAATGTGCTGCATCTGACCTACGCGACAAACCGCGGCGCGGCCTTTTCCATTTTGGCTGACCGGCGTTGGGTTTTCATGTCGGTTTCTGTGCTCAGCATTGTGCTGCTGGCTGCTTTGGTGTGGTATTTCCGCCGCGGCAGCGCGCCGTTTTGCCTGTCGCTGTCGATGCTTCTCGGCGGCGGGGTCGGCAACATGATTGACCGCGTGGCGCAGGGGTATGTTGTGGACTTTATTGACTTTCGTGCGATCCATTTTGCAATTTTCAATGTTGCGGACTGCTTTGTTTGCATCGGTTGTGCGCTGCTGCTGATCGATGTGCTGTTTTTCGACAAACGGCAGGGAAAGACGTTGCCCGATGCGGAACAGAAGGAAGAGGAAAAGCATGTCGGATGAGAGATGCGGCGAGCAGCTGCTGCTTTGCGCGGATTGCGGCGGCATGCGGCTGGACAGCTTTCTGAAAGAACACACAGAACTTTCACGGTCTGCGGCACAAAAGCTGATTGCACTGGGAAATGTGACGGTAAACGGCTCTGTCGCTGATAAAAATGTCCGTTTGAACGAAGGGGACGCCGTCGCCGTGACGGTTCCGCCGCCCGTCGAGCTGTGTGCACAGGCGGAGAACATCCCCATTGAGATTGTATACGAAGACGATGCGCTTCTTGTTGTGAACAAGCCGCAGGGCATGGTGGTGCATCCCGCAGCCGGCAACGAGAGCGGCACGCTGGTAAACGCGCTGCTGTATCATTGCCGCGGCCGTCTATCGTCGATCAACGGCGTGATTCGGCCGGGCATTGTGCATCGGATCGACAAGGACACCAGCGGGCTGTTGATCGTTGCCAAGACGGATCAGGCGCATGTGAAGCTCGCCGAGCAGATCAGCGCGCATTCCTTTTCCCGCCGGTATCACGCGATTGTGATCGGCGATCTCAAGGAGGAGCGCGGCAGGATCGACCGCCCGATTGACCGGCATCCCACCGACCGCAAAAAAATGGCGGTTTGTGCGCCGGGCAAGGGGCGCTGTGCCGTGACCAATTACCGCGTGCTGGAGCATTTATGCGGATACACGCTGACGGAGTTTTCTCTGGAGACGGGACGCACGCATCAGATCCGCGTGCACATGGCCTCGATGGGGAAGCCGATTTTAGGCGATCCTGTTTACGGCAGAGGCAGCGATCCGTTTGAAAGACAAAATCGTGATCTGCTGCACGGGCAATGTCTGCATGCACAGCACATCGGCTTTGTCCATCCTCAGTCAGGTGTGTATATGGAATTTGACGCACCGCGCCCCGCGGCGTTTGAACAGGTGCTGGAAAAGTTGAGAAACAGAGCAAAAGGGCTCGGCGGCATGTGAAATGCGCCGGGCACGGAAAGGATGATATTGTGAAAACAATTCTGGAAATGCTGGAGGAAGACAGTCATCTGACTGCCAAAGAACTTGCCGTTATGTACGACAAGGAGGAAGGCGATATTCGTCGCATGATCGACGACTATGAGCAGAGCGGCGTTATTTTGGGATACAAAACCGTGATCAACTGGGAGAGAACGGAGCGTGAGTATGTCTCTGCGCTGATCGAGCTGAAGGTGATCCCGCAAGGGGAGCACGGATTTAATGAGATCGCAGAACGCATCTGCAATTTCCCGGAGGTGAAAAGCTGCTATCTGATGAGCGGCGGATTTGATCTCTGCCTGTTTTTGGAGGGGAAAACCATGCGTCAGGTGGCGCTGTTTGTAGCGGAAAAGCTTTCCCCGCTGCCCGCGGTGACCGCGACAGCCACACATTTCGTGCTGAAAACGTATAAGGGGGAGGGTGTGATCTTTGCCGATGCACCCCAGGCCGATATGAGAGAAGAGGGCGAGGTTTGACGTGGATTATTCTCAGATACTCAACCCGACCGTGCAGCAGACGAAGCCGTCGGGGATCCGCAAGTTTTTTGATTTGATGTCGGGACGCGAGGATGTGATTTCGCTGACGGTGGGACAGCCTGATTTTGCAACGCCGTGGCACATCCGCGAAGCGGGCATCAAAAGTCTGGAGGACGGGAAAACATATTATACCGCGAACGCGGGCATGCCGCAGCTGCGCGAGGAAATCTGCGCGTATATGGCACGCCGCTTTGCGCTGCAATATGATCCGCAGCGCGAATGCATTGTGACGGTGGGCGGCAGTGAGGCCATTGATCTGGCGCTGCGCACGGTGGTCTGCCCCGGGGACGAGGTGATTCTCCCGCTGCCGGCGTTCGTTTGCTATGAGCCGCTGATCACGGTTGCCGGCGGCGTTCCCGTGATGATTCAGACAAAAAAAGAAAACCGTTTCAAGCTGACGGCGGAGGAGCTGCGGGCGGCTATCACGCCGAAAACCAAGCTTGTGATTCTGCCGTTTCCGAACAATCCGACCGGCGCCGTGCTGGAAAAAGACGATCTGGAGCAATTGGCTGCGGTGCTGCGCGGTACAAACATCATGGTGCTCTCAGATGAGATATACGCAGAACTGACATACGGCAGGCGGCACGTTTCCATTGCCTCTCTGCCGGGCATGGCGGAGCGCACGATCATTACAAGCGGCTTTTCCAAGGCGTATGCGATGACCGGCTGGCGGCTGGGCTATGTGCTCGGACCCGCGCCGGTGATCAAACAAATGTATAAGCTGCATCAGTACGGAATCATGTGCGCGCCCACGGTCAGCCAATATGCGGCGGTTGAGGCGCTGAAAAACGGTGACGAGGATATTGAATACATGAAGAGTCAGTATAACCGCCGCCGCATTTTGATCTTGGAAGGGCTGGAACAGCTGGGGATGGAGTGCTTTGCACCGAAGGGCGCGTTTTATGTGTTTCCAAAGCTCCCGGAGCTTGGCTTAAGCAGTGAGGCGTTTTGCGAAAAGCTGCTGGATGAGCAGGGGGTGGCTTTGGTACCGGGCACCGCGTTCGGCGATTGCGGCGAGGGCTTTGCACGGATTTCCTATGCATATTCCGTAAAGCATATCACCAAAGCATTGGAACGGATTGAACGGTTTTTGGAGCAGCAATGAGACAGGTGCAGCAAGAGGCGAAGGCAAAAATCAATTTGTTTTTGTCGGCGGGAGAAAAGGCAGCCAACGGTTACCATCCTGTCGATACGGTGATGCAGACGGTTTCGCTGTCTGATACGGTGCGGATCGCCAAAGCGGACAGCGGGATTCATCTGACGCTCACCGGCGCGGATTTGCCGGCGGACGAAAGCAATCTTGCTTACCGTGCGGCGGCATTGTTTTTGCAGGCATTTTCCGTTGACAGCGGGGTTGACATCGCTTTGCACAAAGAGATTCCCGCCGGGGCGGGACTTGGGGGAGGCAGCGCGGATGCCGCGGCGGTTTTGCGCGGATTGCGCGCGCTGTTTGACATTCCGTGTGACACGCAGCGCCTGTGTGAAATGGGTGCGCTGCTTGGCGCGGACGTGCCGTTTTGCGTGCGCGGCGGCGCCTGTCGCGGGGAGGGAATCGGCGAACGGCTGACGCCATGTGCACCGCTGCCGCCGTGCTGTGTTGTGATTGCAAAGCCGAATGTCGGAATTAGCACCGCTGCCGCATATGCGGCGGTGGATGCGCTGGTGCCGGTGGAGATGCTTTCTGCTGACGGGATGCTGCACGCCCTGTCAGAGGGCAAACTGCACGACATTTGCAACCATCTGTACAACCGCTTTGAAGACGCGGTATATCCGAACTACCCGCAAATCGCCGCGCTGACGGACAAGCTCGTTGCGGCCGGTGCGCGCGGAGCGATCATGACCGGGAGCGGCTCGGCGGTGTTCGGAATTTTTGAACTGTCGCAGGAGCGGTCTGCCCGGGCGGTCGTTGATGCCTTGCGTGCGACGGGCAATTTCGCATGTCTGACCGCACCTGCAATGAGCGAGTGAACTGCTGTGCCGGGACGGAGATGAAATGAGAATGGAACAGACGAAAAAGGCGCCGGAGCTGTTGAGCCCGGCTGGGAATTTTGAAAAAATGCAGGCTGCCTTGCTTTACGGCGCGGACGCGGTGTATTTGGCCGGAGAGCGTTTCGGCATGCGTGCGGCGGCGGATAATTTTTCAATCGAAGAGCTGCAGCGCGCCTGCGACGAAACGCACGCGTGCGGAAAACGGCTGTACCTGACCTTAAACGTGATGCCCCGGCAGTATGAGTATGACGACTTGAAGCGGTATTTACGCAAGATTGCGCCGTTTGGCATTGACGCGTTTATCGTTGCGGATCTCGGTGTGATGCAGCTTTTGCAAAAGGTGATTCCCGGCTGTGAAATTCACATTTCCACACAGGCGAACACCGTCAGTGCGCCCGCGGCGCAGGCGTGGTACAATTTGGGCGCCAAGCGTGTCGTGCTGGCACGGGAACTGACCCTGGACGAGATCGGCGAAATCCGCTCGAATGTCCCGCGGGAGCTGGAGCTGGAATGCTTCATTCACGGGTCGATGTGCATCTCGTACAGCGGGCGCTGCCTGCTGTCCAACCATATGACCGGGCGGGACGGCAACCGCGGGCAGTGCGCGCAGCCTTGCCGATGGAACTATGTGATCTACGAAGAGAAGCGCCCGGACATGCCGATTCCGCTTGAGGAGGACAGCCTGGGCACATACATCATGAGCTCTAAGGATTTGTGCATGATTGCGCATATTCCGGAACTGATGAACAGCGGGATTGATTCCTTCAAAATCGAGGGTCGGATGAAAAGCGCGTATTACACGGCGGTGATCACCAACGCCTACCGTATGGCGATGGACGCCTATTTTGCCGACCCGGGCGGTTATGTTTTTGACCCGCTTTGGCTGCGGGAGGCGGAAAGCGTAAGCCATCGCGCGTATGCAACGGGATACTTTTTTGACAGCTGCCGGGAAAACGCGCAGACGGTGACGGACACGGGATATCTGCGGGAAAAGGCGTATCTTGCGACCGCAGAGCAGTATGACCCGCAGCAGGGGCTCGCCCTGTTTGTGCAGCGCAACAAGCTGACGCGGCACACCGATGTGGAACTGATTTCGCCGGGGCAGGTCGGCCGTGCTTTTCGCGTGGATGAAATGTATGATGAAAACAAAGCGCCCATCGAGAGCGCGCCGCACCCCGCTATGCGGTTTTGGATTCCGGTGCCGTTTGCGGTGAAGCCGGGGGATATTTTGCGGGCGTAAGACGACCCAGAAAGGATACAGCGATGATTGCTTTGGGACTGGACATTGGGACGACAAGTGTATGCGGCGTGCTTTTCGATGCGCAGAGCGGCACCTGTCTGCAGGCGTTAACGCTGCAAAACGACTCGTTTTTGACGGATCGTGCTGCCTTTGAACGTGTGCAGGATGTGCAGAAGATTGTCTGCCGTGTGGATGAGCTTTTGACGCGGCTGTACCGGGAGGATGTCGGCGTGATCGGCGTGACAGGGCAGATGCACGGAATTTTGTATTTGGATCGTGAGGGGCAGCCCCTCAGCCCTCTGTACACCTGGCAGGATGGACGCGGTAATTTGCAGGATGCAAACGGTGTGCGTTATGCGGACCGTCTGCGGGGCGCCTCCGGCTTTGGCACGGTGACGGATTTGTATAACGCGGAGCACGCTTTGGTTCCGCAAGAGGCGGCGGTGTTCTGCACGATTCACGATTATATCGCGATGCGCCTGGCAGGACAGAAAACGCCCCTGGTGCACACCTCCGACGCCGCCAGTCTCGGTGCTTACGATGCGCGGGAGCATGCGTTTACAATTGAGAATGCCCGCTTGCCGCGTGTGACGAAACACTTTGACATCATCGGTTCGTATCGCAATACGCCTGTATGCGTGGCGATCGGCGATAATCAGGCGAGCTTTCTGAGTGCTGCCGGAGACGACTGCATGCTGATCAATGTCGGAACGGGCAGTCAGGTCTCTATTCCCGTGAAGGGCTATCACGAGGCGCTGGGGCTGGAAACAAGACCACTGAACGGAGATGATTATATTTTGGTCGGTTCTTCGCTTTGCGGCGGGCGTGCGTTTGCGATATTGGAGCATTTTTTTGCCGATGTGGTGCAGATGGCGACCGGCAGCGCGCCGGACAGCCTGTATGCCCAAATGGATGCGGTGCTGCGCGAGGATATCCAAACGTCTGTGAAAATGGACACCCGCTTTTCCGGGACGCGCCAGGACCCGACCGTGTGCGGCAGCATCACTGGGCTGCGCGAGGATAATTTCCGTGCGGCGGATTTACTTGTCGCTGCGATTGAGGGGATGAGCCGCGAGCTGCATGACATGTATCGCGCGAGCGGCGTGCGCGTGAAGCGGATCACCGGCTCGGGCAACGGCCTGCGCCGTAATCCCGCCCTGCGACGTGTGACGGAGAAAATGTTTGGCATGCCGCTGCGCTTTCCTGCGCATCGGGAAGAGGCCGCAGTGGGTGCGGCAATGTCTGCGCTTTGTGCGGTGGGGGAATACCGCGATCTGCGTGATCTTGCGGCACACATTTCGTTTGAGGTATGATTCTTCTTTCCTGCCCAAACAGTTTTCTGCTTTTGCTGCAGAAAAAATATTGCAATCCACTTGCAAATTGTGTTTTCTTGTGTTATACTGTTAGTAATGGACCGGCACAGCCGATCGGATTCTGCAAATCGGATTGCAATCATTATTCGGCTTTTGCGATCGCCGATGGTAAGCCTGTGGATGCGGCTCACGCTGCGGGCAAACCAGCAGCAGAACGCTTCGCTTTTGCCGGAACCGTATCGGGATTGCCGCATTTTTTAAAACTGAATGCATATCATATCAAAAAGCGCAGATGAAGTGCGCCCCGTCAGCAAAAAACCTTTCAGAGAACCTTTGCCAAGGCTGTGAGCAGAGGTAAGGCGGCAGACCGGGCATTTCCCTTCGGAGCTGTGAAAAGGAACGGAGTGAGCAGATGCGTTTGCTCCCTGTAGTTTTCACCGGGTCGTCCCGTTACAGACGCAGAGTGCTTACGCAGTGCGCTTCGCTTGCGTGAGAACACGGGTGGTACCGCGAAAGGAACATTTTTTGCTTTCGTCCTGTGAAAGGGACGGAAGCTTTTTTGTTTTTGACATACTTGCTATCAGAACGAAAGGGGACAGAACCAATGAAAGAAAAGCTGGAAAAAATCTGTCGGGAGGCTTTGGAGCAGATTCAAAGCGGCGCGGATACGGAGCAGATTCGGATTCGCTATCTCGGCAAAAAAGGCGAGCTGACCGCGGTTTTGCGCGGGATGGGACAGCTCAGTGCCGAGGAGCGCCCGGTGATCGGACAGTTGGCAAACGAGGTGCGTGCACGGATTGAGCAGGCCCTCAAGACGCAGGCGCAGGCCATGAAGGAGGCCGCCTTGGCTTTGCAGCTCAAGACGGAACGGGTTGACGTGACAGAGCCGGGAACCAAGCAAAAGCTGGGACGGCGCCATCCGCTCTCCAAGGTGGAGGCAGAACTGTGCGATATTTTCCTTGCGATGGGGTATTCCTATGTTGAGGGACCTGAGGTGGAGTATGATTATTACAATTTTCAGGCTCTGAACATCCCGGAGAACCATCCGGCGCGCGACACGCAGGACACATTCTATATCACGGACAATATTTTGCTCCGTTCGCAGACCTCGCCCGTACAGGCACGCGTCATGGAAAAGTCCAAACCGCCGATCCGCATTATTTCACCGGGACGGGTATACCGCTCTGACGCGGTGGATGCAACACATTCTCCGCTCTTCCATCAGATGGAGGGATTGGTTGTGGACCGGGGCATCACCATGAGCGATCTGAAGGGAACGCTGGAGATCGCGGCAAAACAGATGTTCGGCGAGAACACGCGTGTGCGCTTCCGTCCCCATCATTTTCCGTTCACCGAGCCCAGCGCCGAGGTTGACGTTTCCTGCTTTGCCTGCGGCGGCAGCGGCTGCCGTCTGTGCAAAAACGAGGGCTGGATTGAGATTTTGGGCGCCGGGATGGTACATCCCAATGTGCTGCGGGAATGCGGCATAGACCCGGAGGTTTATTCCGGCTTTGCCTTCGGTATGGGAATCGAGCGGATTCAAATGCTGAAATATCATCTGAATGACATGCGTTATTTGTATGAAAACGATGTTCGTTTTCTGCGACAGTTCTAAGGGAAGGGGGAAGAACGATCATGAATTTGTCAATGAATTGGTTGCGTGATTTCTGCGATTGCTCCGATATTGATCCGAAGCATTTCTGCGATATGATGACGGATACCGGCTCTAAGGTAGAGAGCTTCACGGTGCGCGGCGCGGAAATTGAAAACGTGAAGGCTGCACGGGTTGTCAAAATGGAACGGCATCCCGACTCCGACCATCTCTGGGTCTGTCAGACGGACTGCGGAGAGGGGACGTTGCGGCAGATTGTCACCGGCGCGCAGAACGTGCATGAGGGAGATATGGTTCCCGTTGCGCTCGCTCCCGCCAAACTGCCGGGCGGCGTGAGCATCAAGGCAGGAAAGCTGCGGGGCGTGGAATCTAACGGAATGATGTGCTCCATCGGAGAGTTGGAGCTTACCACGCATGAGATGCCCTATGCCATTGAGGACGGCATTCTGATTTTGCAGGAGGCGTGCGAGCCCGGTGATGACATTCGCGATGTGCTGATGCTGCGGGACACGGTGGTGGAATTTGAGATCACTTCCAACCGTGCAGACTGTCTGTGCGTGATCGGACTGGCGCGGGAGGCGGCAGCCTCCTTTGACCGTGCGCTGCATATCCCCACGCCGCAGGTCAAGGGCAGCGGCGATGACATTCACAACTATTTACAGGTGCGGGTAGATGAGCCTGCGCTGTGCCCGCGTTACACGGCACGCGCGGTGAAAAACGTGAAGATCGGACCCTCTCCGCTCTGGATGCGGATGCGTCTGTCCGCGGCAGGCGTGCGTCCGATCAACAACATCGTGGATATCACCAACTATGTGATGCTGGAATACGGCCAGCCGATGCACGCATTTGACTATGTCTGCCTGGACGGCAAGCAGATTGTGGTACGCAAGGCGCAGAAGGACGAGATTTTCCGCACGCTGGATCAGACGGATCGCACTTTGCCCGAAAATGCGCTGGTGATTGCCGACGGCAAAAAGCCGGTGGCACTTGCGGGCATCATGGGCGGAGAAAACAGCGAGATCACGGACAGCACTACAACCGTGATTTTTGAGAGCGCCTGCTTTGACGGCGGCTGCGTGCGCACCACCGCCAAAAAGCTTGGCATGCGCACCGAGGCTAGTTCCCGCTTTGAAAAGGGAACCGATACAGAAAACACGGTGCCCGCGGTGCAGCGCGCCTGCGAGCTGGTCGAGCTGCTCGGCGCCGGCGAGGTGGTTGACGGCGTGATTGACGTCTACCCGGTCAAAAAGCAGCCGGTGACGCTGCCTCTGGAGGTTGACCGCATCAACGCATTTTTGGGAATTGATCTGTCGGAAGAGGAAATGACACGGATTCTGAACAAGCTCCATTTCACGGTGGAGAACGGTATGATTACTGCGCCCTCTTTCCGTCTGGATATCGGATGCATGAATGATATCGCGGAGGAGGTTATCCGGATTCACGGCTATAACACCATTGCCTCGACCAATTTTTCCATGCCCGTCGAAATCGCCGGCCTGACACCGGCGCAGAAGTACCGCGCGGACACGGCGCAGGTGCTGTGCGGCTTGGGAATGGATGAGATTGTCACATTCACATTCATTTCTCCGAAGTTCTATGACAAGATTTGCATGGCGCCGGACGATGTGCGCCGCAACTCGGTTGTGATTTCCAATCCTTTGGGAGAGGACACGTCCATCATGCGCACCACCGCGCTGCCCTCGATGCTGGAGGTGCTGGCGACCAACCACAACCGCCATGACGAGCCGGTTGCGCTGTGGGAGTACGGACGCGTGTATCTGCCGCAGCCGGAGGGAACTGTGACCAACGACCGCGGCTTGCAGGGGACGCTTCCGGAGGAGCGCAATCACATCACCATGGGCATGTACGGCGACTGTGATTTCTTCACGCTGAAGGGAATCATCGAGGCGCTGGCAGAGCACTGCGGTCTGAAGCAGGTTTCCTACCGTGCCAACACCACGGATGCGGCATTCCATCCGGGACGCTGTGCCGATGTGATGCTGGGTGACACGGTGCTCGGCACGTTCGGCGAGATTCATCCCACGGTCGCGCAGAATTACGGTCTGGATCGGCGGACATACGCGGCAGAGTTGGATTTTGATCGGATGTGGGAGTTGTGCGATCTGAGCAAGAACTATGTTCCGCTGCCCAAGTTCCCCGCGGTGACGCGTGACCTTGCGTTTGTCTGCGACGAGGATTTGCAGGTTGCAGACATAGAGGCAGTGATGAAGAAGGGCGGCGGCAAGCTCCTGGAGCGTGTGAAACTGTTTGATGTATACCGCGGAGAACAGCTCGGCGCCGGCAAAAAATCCGTTGCGTTCAATCTCTCCTTCCGTGCTTCGGATCGAACACTGACGGATGAGGAGACGGACAAGGCGACGAAAAAAGTGCTGTTCCTGCTGGAAAAGGAACTGGGCTTGACGCTGCGGAGCTGATCGGAAAACTGAGATAACGTCGTCTGGAAAAGGGCAGAAGCTGCCTATTCGGAACGGACGGCATGCGCGGCTTTGATGTCCGATGGTGTTTTGCGGGAGATCTGAAAACGTATGGCCGGAGCTGACTTTGTCGGCTCCGGCCTTTGCCGTTCGGTGAGCGCGGGGGAGGATGCAAAACAATTTGTGTTTCTATTCACCTTTTTTGTAAAAAGTGCTTGACAAGCACCGAAAAATGTGTTATGATATTCAAGCGCTGAACAACGGCCCGTTGGTCAAGCGGCTAAGACACCGCCCTCTCACGGCGGAAACGGGAGTTCGATTCTCCCACGGGTCACCAAAACGAAATCCTGTCGGCTGTTGCCGGCGGGATTTTTTTGTTCGTTGCCGTTTGTATATGCTTTTTTCACTACGAACGGCGGGGCGCTTTTCGGCAGCTTTCGACCGGCATTCGCTTGCGGTTGGATTTTTTTGGCAGTTTTTCACTTTTTTTGCAAAACCTATTGACAAACGCTGCAAGAGAGAGTATAATACAACCAACCTACTTGTTAGGTATGTAGGTAGGAAGGGCGAAAAACATGCAGTTTCATTTTGAAAAACTTAACAGAGCCAACTTCCGTTTCGGGCGAATGTGTTGATACGGGTTCAGAAAAGACGGACAATCAAACACATTTGAATACGAAAGGAAATAACGATCATGTCAGAATATAAATTTGAAACCTTGCAGCTCCACGTCGGACAGGAAAGCCCGGACCCCGCAACGGATGCGCGAGCGGTGCCGATTTATGCTACCACTTCTTATGTTTTTCGCAACTGCGAGCATGCGGCAGCACGCTTTGGGCTGGCAGATGCGGGAAATATCTACGGCAGACTGACCAATTCTACGCAGGATGTATTTGAAAAGAGAATCGCGGCGCTTGAGGGCGGCGTGGCGGCGCTTGCGCTTGCTTCTGGCGCGGCTGCCATCACATATACCATTGAGGCGCTGGCACAGAACGGTGGGCACATTGTTGCGCAAAAAACGATTTACGGCGGCAGCTACAATCTGCTGGCGCACACACTGCCGGGCTACGGGATTACGACGACATTTGTTGACATCCACGACCTTGCGCAGGTGGAGGCGGCGATTGCAGATAACACCCGCGCCATTTACATCGAGACGCTGGGCAATCCTAACAGCGACATCCCGGACATTGACGCGCTGGCGGCGCTGGCGCACCGGCACGGTCTGCCGCTGGTGGTTGACAACACCTTCGGCACGCCCTATCTGATTCGCCCGATTGAACACGGCGCGGACATCGTGGTGCATTCTGCGACCAAGTTTATCGGCGGACACGGCACGACCCTCGGTGGCGTGATTGTCGATTCCGGAAACTTTGACTGGAGCGCATCCGGGAAGTATCCCGCGATTGCAGCGCCTAATCCGAGTTATCACGGCGTGTCGTTTACGGCTGCTGCCGGCAAAGCTGCGTTTGTGACGTATATCCGCGCCATTCTTTTGCGGGATACCGGCGCAACGATTTCTCCCTTTGCGGCATTTTTGCTGCTGCAGGGAACGGAAACGCTCTCCCTGCGTCTGGAGCGCCACGCAGAGAACACCAAAAAGGTGGTAGCCTTTCTTGCAGCACATCCGCAGGTGGAAAAGGTCAATCATCCGTCTTTGCCCACTCACCCGCAGCACGCGCTGTATGAAAAGTATTTCCCCAACGGCGGTGCTTCGATCTTTACCTTTGAGATCAAAGGCGGGGTGAAAGAGGCGCATGCCTTTATTGACCATTTGGAAATTTTCTCATTGCTTGCCAATGTCGCGGACGTTAAAAGTTTGGTGATTCATCCGGCAACGACCACGCACAGCCAGTTAAGTGAAGAGGAGCTGCGCGATCAGGACATCAAGCCTAACACCATTCGTCTGTCGATCGGAACAGAGCATATCGACGATATCCTCGCCGATCTCAAGCGCGGATTTGACGCGGTCAAGGCTTAACAGCCGCTGCGCATAAGTTGTTTTATATCTCGCCCGGGAGAAAAAAGCAGCGGATCGCGTGTTTGATTGGATCCCGCAATGCCGATTGCCGACGATACGGGTAGTGGCGGGAGCGGAAATCCTCTTTGCATGCATATGAGATGTGATCTGCCGCGTTTGCGGCAAAAGGAGTAATTTATGATATATCTTGACAATGCCGCAACCACAAAAATGAGTGAAGCGGCGTCAAAGGCAATGATTGCAGCCATGCAGGAGAATTACGGTAACCCATCGAGCCTGCATTCTGTCGGGCAGCATGCCGCAGAGGCCATGCAGAACGCGCGGGAACGCATCGCCGCTTGCATCGGCGCCGCGGCGCGGGAAATCACCTTCACCTCCGGGGGGAGCGAAGCGGACAATCAGGCGATTCTCTCCGCTGCCCGACTGGGGCAGCGTAAAGGGAAAAAGCATATCATTTCCACCGCTTTTGAGCACCATGCGGTGCTGCACACGCTGGAAAAGCTGAAGGGCGAGGGCTTTACAATCACGCTGCTGGATGTTGGGGAGAAGGGACTTGTCACGCCGGAACAGGTTGCGGGAGCCATCCGTCCCGACACCTGTCTGGTTACCGTTATGTATGCCAACAATGAGATCGGCAGCATCCAGCCAATCGCACGGATCGGCGAAGTGTGCCGAAAACAGGGTGTGATTTTTCACACGGACGCGGTGCAGGC
>DBGFNI010000080.1:0-19494 GCA_048527645.1 Eubacteriales bacterium
CCTGTGAAATATTAGATTCAACAATGATTCTGAAAGATGGGAATATTTACTGGTGTGATTGTGATGATATATCAGAATCAAATTTAGATGATTATACAGGCACTTTGATTTGCGCTTCAACGCTTCGATGGCGTTCCATCGAGAATCATATGGGAGAAAAGGAATTTTATCATTCTGATGTGTAATGGTCTAATGTGCACCGTCACAGCAAGTATCGCTGTTGTGATACCTCGGCACTTGTCAGGACTATTCTTAAAACTTTTATGAGGCGGGATGATCCTAACAAACGGCTTTGTGTTCCCAAAAGGCGATGCTTGCCGGGATATCGCATCTTTTTCAGTAAGTAATTGCCAAAAAGCATGTACCCGGAGGGGGACAACCCCTCCGGGAAGCAGCAAAAACCGTCTGACCGCATACCGCTACAGCAACGGACTGACCACACGGACGCAGCGCTTCACATACCGCGCGGACGGCAAGCAAAAGACCGCCGCTACCGTACGGCGCGAACCGCACTGCGGAAAAAATTGAAAAATTTGCAAATAGCTATTGACAAACAGGCGGCTTATGTCTATAATATTCTTGGTTAGCCAAGGCTAACCAAGACTTCAGCCCAGAGGTTAGCGTATGCTAACCTCCGTGAGGCGATGTTTGAAAAGGAGCAAAGATGATGCCGCTTACCCTTGCACAGGTCGGAGAAGAGAATATTATCAAAAAAATCGGAGGCAGGCAGGAGGTCAAGGCGCACCTTGAAAATCTCGGCTTTGTTGTGGGAGGAGCCGTGCGGGTGATCAACACCATCGGCGGCAATGTCATTGTCAACGTCAAGGAATCCCGCATTGCAATCAGTCGCGAAATGGCGCAGAAAATCATGATCTGATTTTTCGCGGCAGCAATATAAAATTCATTTGAAGGAGGAGAGCAGAAATGAAAACGCTCAAGACTGCGAAGGTCGGCGAGACGGTTCGGGTGGTCAAGCTGCACGGAGAGGGGGCGGTCAAACGCCGGATTATGGACATGGGACTGACGCGGGGGGTGGAGGCTCACATCCGCAAGGTCGCGCCGCTGGGCGATCCGATTGAAGTGACCGTTCGCGGATACGAACTTTCGATTCGCAAGGCGGATGCGGAAATGATCGAAATTGAATAAGCACAGAGCATATTGCGGGGAAGAGGTGCCCCCTTATTTTCAAGCCGATAGTTAGCAGATGCTAACACGGAAAGAGAGGAACTGACACATGAATTTGCGAATAGCCCTTGCAGGTAACCCGAACAGCGGAAAAACGACCCTGTTCAACGCATTGACCGGCTCCAACCAGTTTGTCGGAAACTGGCCGGGCGTGACGGTTGAAAAAAAGGAGGGGAAGCTGAAAAAGCACAATGATGTTGTGATCACAGACCTGCCCGGTATTTATTCCCTATCGCCGTACACGCTGGAGGAGGTGGTGGCGAGAAACTACCTGATCACCGAGCGTCCCGATGCGATCCTGAACATCATCGACGGTACCAATCTTGAGCGAAACCTATATCTGACCACGCAGCTGACCGAGCTTGGAATTCCCGTTGTGGTTGCCATCAACATGATGGATATCGTCAGGAAAAACGGCGACAAAATCAACACCGAGGAACTTTCCAAAGCATTGGGCTGCAAGGTGGTTGAAATCTCTGCTTTGAAAGGCACCGGCACGGCCGAGGCGGCAGAGGCAGCAATTGATGCAGCAAAGAACGGGAAAACCGTTCCGATGCATACCTTCTCCGGTGCTGTGGAGCACGCGCTGGCGCACATTGAGGAGGCGGCGGTACATAATATGCCGGAGGAGCAGCAGAGATGGTATGCGATCAAAATCTTTGAGCGCGACGAGAGGGTTTTGGCGCAGGTGGGGCCGGACAAGGCGACGTTTGAGCATATCGAATCTGACATTCAAGCCGCTGAAAACGAATTGGATGACGATGCCGAATCTATCATCACCAACGAGCGCTATGTCTATATCGGCGAACTGATGAAGCGGTGCTACCGGAAAAAATCTGCCGGAAAGCTTTCAACATCCGATCAGATTGACAGAGTGGTCACCAACCGTTGGCTGGGCTTGCCGATTTTCGCCGCGGTGATGTTCCTTGTGTATTACATTGCCATGGTGACGGTTGGCACTGCGGCGACAGACTGGGCGAACGACGGCTTGTTCGGTGACGGCTGGCACCTGTTGGGGATCGGTTCCTCCTCCTATGAGGAAGAAAGCGGAGATTATACCGCCGCTATGCAAGCGATAGACGCTTTTGTCGGTCTGGATCTTGAAGCGGAAGATTTTGACGCAGACACAGCTTTGGCAGAACTGAAAGCATTTCGTCCATCCACTGATTCGGCTTCTGTGGAGGTAGAAGACGAGGAAACTTTGGCTGTCAATGAATTGAATGCATATTATGATACGATTCCGGACGGCGCTGATGAGGAGACTACCGTTCCTATGACTTATCTGGAAGCGGTAACATATTTGGAAGAGAATGGCTTTGAAGAGCCTGATCCTGCCGACTACGGCGTATGGGTGCCCGGCATTCCCGTGCTTGTAGGAAACGGTTTGGAAGCTGCCGGCGCCGCCGATTGGCTCAGCGGTTTGATTAACGACGGTATTGTCGCCGGCGTCGGCGCGGTTCTCGGTTTTGTGCCGCAGATGTTGGTGCTGTTCCTGCTGCTGGCATTTTTAGAGTCCTGTGGTTATATGGCACGCATTGCATTTGTTTTAGACCGCGTGTTCCGCAAGTTTGGTCTGTCCGGCAAATCCTTTATTCCGATGCTCATCGGTACCGGATGCGGTGTGCCCGGCATTATGGCGTCCCGCACGATTGAAAATGAACGCGACCGGCGCATGACGATCATGACCACAACATTTATCCCATGCGGAGCAAAGGTTCCGTTTATCGCCATGATTGCCGGTGCGATTTTTGGCGGCAGCGCGTGGGTGGCAACCTCCGCTTACTTCATCGGTATGGCTGCGATTATTCTTTCCGGTATTATGCTGAAAAAGACCAGAATGTTTGCCGGTGATCCCGCCCCGTTTGTGATGGAGCTGCCGGCTTACCATTTGCCGACCGCCGGAAATGTTCTCCGTTCCATGTGGGAGCGCGGCTGGAGTTTTATCAAAAAGGCAGGTACGATTATTCTGCTTTCTACCATTTTGGTATGGTTTAGTACCTATTTCGGATTCGTTGACGGTACCTTCCGAATGCTGTCAGAAGAAGAGATTGACTGTTCGATTCTTGCGGCTGTCGGCGGTGTAATTGCCTGGATCTTCAAGCCGTTGGGATGGGGCAACTGGCAGGCTGCCGTGGCTTCTATCACCGGGCTTGTGGCGAAGGAAAACATCGTCGGCACGATGGGAATCTTATACGGCGGCGAGGGAACGGTATACCAGAATCTGGTTTCAGCATTTACGGGAATTACCGGCTACTCCTTCTTAGTGTTCAATCTGCTTTGTGCGCCTTGCTTTGCCGCCATCGGTGCAATCAAGCGTGAGATGAACTCTGCAAAATGGACGTGGTTTGCGATCGGTTATCAGTGTCTGTTTGCTTATGCAATTTCGCTGATGATTTATCAGTTCGGCTCTGCTTTCACAGGGGGTTTGAATGTGATCGGTTTGATTGCAGCTGTGATTGTATTGGTCTTTCTGCTGTATATGCTCTTCAGACCGTATCAGGAGGCTGCAAAACTGACCCGGAAGGTTGCGGCGTCAAAATAATATCAAATGCAGAACTGGAGGTGGAAAAATGCTTGCCTGGCTCTTAGAAAACATTGCGACGGTTATCATTTGTGCTGTACTGATTGCGGTGGTTGCGGCAATAATCGTCAACATGGTGAAAAATAAGAAAAAAGGAAAATCTTCCTGTGGATGCGGCTGCGCAGACTGCGCGCTGCAGGGCACCTGCAGGAACGGAAAATAAGATTCTTTCCACAGGGCGTGCATGAAAAGCGCGCCCCTTTTTATGCATCTGCACCGGGCGTCAGAAAAACGACGACGGAAAAAGCACGAAAAGTGATTGACAGGAAAAGCTGCGATATGATATACTCATAATATGGATATAATAATATATGGTTCACCGCAGCGCGAAATAAGGACGGTGACGACCGAAAAGGCGCAGTGTCTGATCTGTGCATCTTCCCGCATTGACTGACATCAATCAGAAAAACAGACACGTCTTTTGCCGCGGCGGACAGCCGCGAGAGCGATGCGGGCGGGATCGGTGATGAGAAAAACAACTGAGAGACGATGAACGGAGAAGAGGGGGATGATATGATGGCTGCGGCTGTTTACGGAATCATGCTACCTTTTTTGGGAACGCTTTTGGGAGCCGGCTGTGTGCTGTTTATGAAAAAAGACATGAGCGAGCGTCTGCAGCGGGCATTGTCCGGATTTGCCGCGGGAGTGATGGTGGCGGCGTCTGTCTGGAGCCTTTTGATTCCTGCGCTGGAGCAGGCAGCGGGCATGGGCGGATGGTCCTTTGTGCCGGCGGCGGTCGGCTTTTGGCTGGGTATTCTGTTTTTGCTGATTCTGGATCATGCAATTCCGCATTTGCACCGCAATGCAGAACAGGCGGAGGGACCGAAGAGCCGTTTGCAGAAAACGACCATGCTGGTGCTTGCCGTCACGCTGCACAACATTCCCGAGGGCATGGCGGTGGGCGTGGTATACGCCGGATTTCTTGCAGGACATTCCAATATCTCTGCGATGGGGGCGTTGGCGCTTTCGCTGGGAATCGCCATTCAGAATTTCCCGGAGGGGGCGATCATCTCCATGCCGCTGCGCGCACAGGGCGAGAAAAAATCCAGGGCGTTTTTCAGCGGCGCCGCTTCGGGTCTGGTGGAACCCATCGGCGCGCTGCTGACCGTGGCCGCCGCGGGGCTGGTGATTCCCGCGCTGCCGTATCTGCTCAGCTTTGCCGCGGGTGCGATGCTGTACGTCGTGGTGGAGGAGCTCATCCCCGAGATGTCGGCGGGCAAGCACTCCAACATCGGCACGGTGTTTTTTGCTGTCGGCTTCAGTGTGATGATGGCGCTGGATGTGGCGCTCGGATGACAGAGGCGGCGGTGAGACGTGTGCTTGCGATTGTGTCGGCGTGCCGGCTTTCGCGAATAATGCAATAACAGAAAAAAGGATTTGCCAATGAATTTTATCCATATGAAATGCGTGATTGAGGTTGCACGTGCAGGATCCATCAACAAAGCGTCGGAAAGTCTGCTCATGGCGCCGCCGAATCTGAGCCGGGAGATCAAGGAGCTGGAGGCGGAGCTGGGAACCCACCTGTTTATTCGCACGGCGCACGGGATGAAGCTGACCCCCGCCGGGGAAGAATTTGTCGGCTATGCGAAAAAGATCATTTCGCAGGTAGACGATATCAAAAACGCATTTTCCGGCAATCGGAAGAAAAAATTGCGCTTTTCCATTTCCGTGCCGCGCGCAACGTATATTTCCGAGGCGTTTGCGCAGTTTTCCAAATGTATCACCGGCGAGAGCGCGGAGGTCTTTTATCACGAAACCAACGCCTCCGGCGCGGTGCAGAACATATTGGAATCGGACTATAAGCTGGGAATTGTGCGGTATGGAGAGCACCATGACAAATTTTTTAAAAATATGTTTGAGGAAAAGGGGCTTGCGTATGAGCTGATTGCCGAATTTCAATATGTTTTGGCGATGAGCGTCAACAGCCCATTGGCGGACAGAGAGAATATCCGCTTGGAGGATTTGTGCACGCTGACGGAGATCGCGCACGCAGACGCCTTCGTGCCGTCGCTTCCGCTTTCCTCAACGAAAAAGGACGAGCTGTCCGGCGGGGTCGGCAAGCACATCTATGTTTTTGAAAGAGGCAGTCAGTTTGATCTGCTGTGCAAAAACCCCTTGACCTTCATGTGGGTCTCCCCGCTGCCTGACGACACGCTCGCCCGGTATGAACTGGTGCAGAAGGCTTGCTCTGACGATCAAAGAACATACAAGGATGTGCTGATTCACCGCGAAAACTATTCACTTTCCAAGCTTGACCGCCAGTTTATCACCGAGCTGTGTCAGGCAAAAAGGAAATATGTTACGATGACGGAGAAAATGAAAGCATGAAATGGCTGATTGCGTCTGATCTGCACGGATCGGCGTACTACTGTGAAAAGCTCCTTGGCGCGTATCAAAGGGAGCAGGCAGACAGATTGCTCTTTTTGGGCGATGTTCTGTATCACGGGCCGCGCAATGATCTGCCGCGGGACTACGCGCCGAAAAGGGTGATTGAAATGCTCAATGCCGAAAAGGACAGCATTCTCTGTGTGCGGGGCAACTGTGACACCGAGGTGGATCAGATGGTGCTGCACTTTCCCGTTTTGGCGGATTACGCGCTTTTGACGGCGGGAAAACGACTGATCTTTGCAACCCACGGGCACCTCTTTCACCGTGACTGTTTGCCGCCGCTGCACGCGGGAGACATCCTGCTGCACGGACACACGCATATCCCCGCATGCGAAGCGGTCGGGGATATGACATACATCAATCCCGGGTCGGTCTCCATCCCCAAGGAGAATACCGCGCACAGTTACATACTGTTTGACGGGGAGACGTTTGTGTGGAAAACATTGGAGGGAGAGGTTTTCCGCCGCTTTGCGCTGACCTGATTTTTCAGCGGTGTGAGGGCGCCGCGCAAAACCAAAACAGGTCTGCACCTGCGTTATCATTTTTGATAAGGCGTGTGATAAAACTTATTATTCCGTTATTCGCGAAAATTTGCTATAATTATACCGTAAAAAAATGCCGACAGGCATAAGTATATGGGAGGCAATGATTATGGCACGTTTTACTCTTCCTCGCGACATTTACCACGGCAAAGGCGCTCTGGAGGCACTGAAAACCTTTCACGGCAAAAAGGCGATCATCTGCGTCGGCGGCGGCTCGATGAAGCGCTTCGGCTTTTTGGATAAAGCAGAAGCATATCTGAAGGAAGCCGGCATGGAGGTCAAGGTTTTTGACGGCATTGAGCCGGATCCCTCTGTGGAAACCGTTATGAGAGGCGCAGACGCAATGCTGGAGTTTGAGCCTGACTGGATCGTTGCTATCGGCGGCGGCTCCCCGATTGACGCGGCAAAGGCTATGTGGATCAAATATGAGTATCCGGAATGCACCTTTGAGGACATGTGCAAGGTGTTCGGCATTCCCGAGCTGCGGAAGAAGGCACATTTCTGCGCAGTATCCTCTACCTCCGGCACGGCTACCGAGGTGACCGCGTTCTCGATCATCACGGATTACAGCAAGGGTATCAAATATCCGATTGCCGACTTTGAGATCACGCCCGATGTGGCGATTGTGGATCCCGAGCTTGCAGAGACGATGCCGAAGAAACTGGTTGCACACACCGGTATGGACGCAATGACCCATGCGGTTGAGGCATATGTTTCCACTGCAAACTGCGACTACACCGACCCGCTGGCCATCCACGCCATTGAGATGATCATGAAGGATCTGGTTCCTTCTTACAACGGCGATATGGAAGCCCGCGACCGTATGCACAACGCACAGTGCCTGGCAGGCATGGCATTCTCCAACGCGCTGCTCGGCATCGTACATTCCATGGCGCACAAAACCGGTGCGGCATTTGCCGACTACGGTGCGCACATTATTCACGGCGCAGCAAACGCAATGTACCTGCCTAAGGTCATCGCGTTCAACGCAAAGAATGAAACGGCAAAGAAGCGCTACGGCGTGATTGTTGATTATATGGGCATTGCTGACAAGAATGCTTCGGATGACGATAAGGTTGCTGCTCTGATCGCTTATCTGCGTCAGATGAACGATGATCTGAACATCCCGCACTGCATCAAGCATTACGGTGCGGACAGCTATCCGACCGAAAACGGTTTCGTCCCCGAAAACGTATTTTTGGAAAGACTGCATGACATTGCCGTCAATGCAATCGGCGATGCCTGCACAGGTTCCAACCCCCGCCAGCCCTCGGTCGAGGAAATGGAGAAATTGCTCAAGTGCTGCTATTATGACACAGAGGTAGATTTCTGATCGCTGCTTGGCGGAGCAGAACATGATCCCACTCACAAAGCGGCCGTCTATCCGATGGTCGCTTTTATTTTGAAGAGGAGAACAAAAATGTACAAGATCGTAACGAAAAAAGAGCTCAATCCGACTGTCACACAGATGGAGATTGAGGCGCCGCTGGTTGCCAACAAGGCCAAGCCCGGGCAGTTTATCATCCTGCGCGTGGACGAGGAAGGAGAGAGAATCCCGCTGACGGTGGCGGGCACGAATCCGCAAGAGGGAACCGTGAAAATCATTTTTCAGATTGTGGGCGCCACAACGGAAAAACTCAACCATAAGCAGGCGGGCGAGTTTTTGCAGGACTTTGTCGGACCGCTCGGCGTTGCAACACATACGGACGGGATCAAAAAGGTCTGTATTGTCGGCGGCGGCGTGGGCTGTGCCATTGCGATGCCCGTTGCGCAGGAGTTTCATGCGCTGGGCGCGAATGTTACCAGCATTATCGGCTTCCGCAGCAAGGATTTGGTGATTTTGGAGGACGAATTCAAAGCGTGCTCCGATCGCATGGTGCTGATGACCGATGACGGTAGCTGGGGACGGCACGGAAACGTATGCGTTCCGCTGACTGAGATGCTTGAGGCGGGCGAGACCTTTGACATGATCATCACGATCGGTCCGCTGGTGATGATGAAATTTGTGGTGCAGGCTGCAAAGCCCTTCGGCGTGCCTGTTACCGTTTCAATGAATCCGATCATGATCGACGGAACGGGCATGTGCGGCGGCTGCCGCCTGACGTTGAACCGAGACGGTCAGAAGGTGACGAAATTTGCCTGCGTGGACGGCCCCGATTTCAACGGCTATGAGGTCGATTTTGACGAGGCAATGTCCAGAGGCAGAATGTATGCAGATTTTGAGCGGCATGCACGCGAGGAGAGCTGCCGTTTGTTTCGTGACGCATAAAGGAGGGAAACATCATGGCGATTGAACCGAAAAAGCACGAGATGCCGACGCAGGAGCCGCAGGTCAGAGCACATAATTTTGATGAGGTGGCTCTTGGATATACCGAAGAGATTGCGGTCGCCGAGGCACAGCGGTGCCTCAACTGCAAAAATCAGCCCTGCGTGTCCGGCTGTCCCGTTAATATTCATATCCCCGATTTTATTTCCAAAATAAAAGTTGGTGATTTTGAGGGCGCATATCAGGTGATTTCCCTTTCATCCTCTCTGCCCGCCGTGTGCGGACGCGTTTGCCCGCAGGAGACGCAGTGTGAGAGCAAATGTACGCTGGGCGTAAAGTTTGAGCCTGTTGGCATCGGTAGGTTGGAGCGCTTTGTCGCAGACTGGCACAATGAGAACGCGACGCAGGCGCCTGCGGCGCCCACGCCGAACGGCCACAAGGTTGCCGTTGTGGGTTCCGGTCCTTCTGGACTGACCTGTGCGGGCGATCTTGCCAAGAAGGGCTATCAGGTGACGGTATATGAGGCGTTGCACACCGCGGGCGGCGTGTTGGTTTATGGTATTCCCGAATTCCGTCTGCCCAAAACGATCGTCGCCAAAGAGGTGGAAACGCTCAAGGCGCTGGGCGTCGATGTGGAGCCGAATGTGGTGATCGGCAAGACCCTCACCATTGACGAGCTGTTCGAGATGGGCTATGAGGCGGTATTCGTCGGCTCCGGCGCCGGTCTGCCAAATTTCATGGGTATCCCGGGCGAGAGCTTGAAGGGCGTGTATTCCGCCAATGAATTTCTGACCAGAAGCAATCTGATGAAGGCATATCGGGACGACCCCGACACGCCCATCATGAAGGGCGGCCGCGTCGCCGTTGTCGGTGGGGGAAATGTGGCAATGGACGCCGCAAGAACCGCGCTCCGTCTGGGTGCGGAAAAGGTATATATCGTTTACCGCCGTTCCATGGAGGAGCTGCCCGCCCGCAAAGAGGAGGTCGAGCACGCCATGGAGGAGGGAATCGACTTCCAGCTGCTGCGCAACCCGGTGGAGATTCTCGGCTATGAGAATCCCGATGACAAGCGCGATCCGAAAAACGGCTTTGTGACCGGAATGAAGTGCATCAAAATGGAGCTGGGTGAGCCGGACGAGCGCGGCAGACGCCGTCCCGTGCCGGTGGAAGGCTCTGAATATGTGCTGGATGTTGATACGGTGATCATTTCCATCGGTACATCGCCCAATCCGCTGATCAAGAGCACCACCAAGGGGTTGGAGGTCAATGCCCGCGGCGGCATCATCGTCAACGAGGAGGGGCTCACCTCCCGTGAGGCGGTATATGCCGGCGGCGACGCCGTGACAGGCGCGGCAACGGTTATCTCCGCGATGGGCGCGGGCAAAACCGCTGCAAAGGCGATTGACGAATATCTGATGCCAAAGGCGTGAGCACTGCCGCATGATGCGGCGCAGAAAAAACATACAGCATTTCGACAGGCCTCCTCATGTGCGTTTGGACGCATGTGAGGAGGCTGCTTTATGCTGTTTTTCGATTTCTTTGCCGTTTGATATTGAAATAGACGGAAAAAAATGATATAATACAGAAAATCAATCATACTGTGAGAAAATACGGATTGAAAAGTTGTACGCTGAGTAGATGAAAAAGGAAATCCGGTTCGAATCCGGAACAACCGCCATTCCTGTATTTGACGTGGAACGCACGGCCGGCGCACAAGCACGCTGTCTGCGGGCGGATGAGCGACCTGCTGCCGATGCGAAATCATAAGTCAGGACACCTGCCGTATTTTCGGGTTTACACACCTTTGGTGGAAGAGTGCAGCCGATCTTTGCCGCTTTGCGGCATTTGGCTGCTTTTTTTGTGGAGGTGAAACGCATGGACGGCTTTGTGTCGGGGCACATGGCGGCAGGCGCGCGGCAGATAACCGGCGCAGCCGGCAAATGGTGTGCGCAGCGGCACGGCGCCAGCCGCGGATCATCCCGGTCAGGAGGAAAAGGAAAATGCGTGTGTTTGGGCGCTGTCACCCGTTTGTACTGCTGGTGTATTTTTTGTCGGTACTGTTGGTGGCGATGTTTGTATCCAATCCGATTCTGCAAGCGCAAGCTCTGCTCGGCGGTATCGGCTTTTGTCTGCTGCTCCGGCGGCAAAGTGACCGATCCCGAAATGCCGGATTCTATCTTTTGCTGTTTTTCCTGATTACGCTGACCAATCCCTTTTTTTCGCACAGCGGGGAAACAACGCTGCTATATGTAAACCGCTTTCCGATTACGCTGGAGGCGCTTTTGTACGGTGCGGCGCTGGCGGTGATGCTGATCGGCGTGATGCTGTGGTGCAGATGCCTGAGTGAGGTGATGAGCAGCGATAAGCTGCTGTATCTGTTCGGAAAGGGGCTGCCGAAGCTTTCGCTGATTCTCTCCATGGCTCTTCGGCTGATCCCGCTGTTCAAGCGGCAGATGCAGCAGATCAGCCGCGCGCAGAAAACAATGGGACAGTATCCCGACGGGGGAAAATACACCCACCGCATCAAAGGGGCGATGCGCGTGTTTTTGGCAACGGTCTCTTGGTCGCTGGAGAGCGCGATGGAAACCGCCGCCTCGATGAAGGCAAGAGGCTACGGCTTGCGGGGCAGAACGCAGTTCTCGCTGTACCGCTTTCGACCGGGAGATGCAGTGCTGCTGACGTCGTGTGTGCTGCTGCTCGGTGTGACCCTTGCTGGGACGGCAAGCGGGGATGTGGCGTTTTATTATTATCCGCATATTAGCGGTCTGATGCTCACGCCCCACGCCGTTTCTGTTTACGCGGCGTATGCTGCATTGGTGTTTCTGCCGTTTTTCATTGAGGGAAAGGAGGCGCTGACATGGAAATACTGCGTATCGAAAATCTGAGCTTTCGCTATCCGCAGGCACAGCAGCCGGCGCTGGAAACGATCAGTCTGTCTGTGCAAAGCGGGGAATTCGTCGTGCTCTGCGGCGCATCCGGCTGCGGAAAAACGACGCTGCTCCGACTGATCAAAAAAGAACTGGCACCCGCGGGTGAAAAGCAGGGGCAGATCTATTACCGGGGGGCGCTGCAGGAGCAGCTTGATCCGCGAACATGTGCGGGAGAGATCGGCTATGTTCTACAAAATCCGGACAGCCAGATTGTCACGGACAAGGTGTGGCACGAGCTTGCATTCGGGCTGGAAAATATGGGCCTGCCCACCGGGGTGATCCGGCGGCGCGTCGGGGAAATGGCAAGCTATTTCGGCATTCAGAATTGGTTTGAAGAAAGAACGGATACGCTGTCCGGCGGGCAAAAGCAGCTGCTGAATCTTGCGGCTGTGATGGTGATGCAGCCGAAAATTCTGATATTGGATGAGCCGACCGGGCAGCTTGACCCGATTGCCGCGGCGGACTTTATCGCAACGCTGCAAAAGCTGAACCGGGAATTCGGGCTGACCGTCATTTTGGCGGAGCATCGGCTGGAGGATGTTTTTCCGATTGCGGATCGGGTGGTGCTGATGGAGGAGGGGCGCGTGCAGTTTGACGGCGCTCCCAAGGCGGTCGGCGCCGCACTTCAGGCACAGCGTCCCGATCACAGCCTAAAATACGGTTTGCCCAGCGCGGTTCGCATTTTCAGCGCGCTGCAAATTCAGGATGAATGTCCCCTGACAGTTCGGGAGGGCAGAGACTTTCTCGAACGGCATTTTGCCGGTGGCGGGGGCATAGAGGAGCGCACCGCACCGCAGGAGAGCAAACACGGTACGGGAGAGGTGACGGTGCAGCTCAAGCATGTCTGGTTTCGCTACGGGCGGGAACTGCCGGATGTATTGCGTGCAACCTCGCTGCGGTTATACTGCGGAGAGCTGTACTGCCTGCTCGGCGGCAACGGAACGGGAAAGACCACCGTGCTCAATGTGATCGCGGGCTTAAACAAAGCATACCGGGGCAGCGTGCGCATCTGCGGAAAGCCGATCGCTGCTTATCGCAAAAACACCCTGTACCGCCACGGCATTGCATATTTACCGCAGAATCCGCAGACGGTGTTTGTCAAGGAGCAGATAAGGGAGGATTTTGCGCAGCTTCTCCGGGCGATGGAGATTCCGGAAGGTGCGCAAGAGGAAAAAATTGAAGCAGTTGCCGACAAGGTCGGCGTGCGGCATCTGCTCGACCGTCACCCCTATGATCTGAGCGGCGGGGAACAGCAGAAGTGCGCCCTTGCCAAAATGCTGCTGCTGGAGCCGCAGATTCTGCTGCTGGACGAGCCGACCAAGGGACTGGACGCATATTCCAAGCAGGTGTTCGGCGAAATATTGCGCGCGTGCAAGCAGGAGGGCATGACCGTTTTTATGGTGACGCACGATGTGGAATTTGCGGCGGAAAACGCGGATCGGTGCGCCCTGTTCTTCAACGGGGAGATCCTTTGTGAGGATGCGCCGACAAGATTCTTTTCGGAAAACAATTTCTACACCACTGCCGCCAACCGCATGGCGCGTTCGCTTTGGCCGGATGCTGTGACATGCGGACAGGTGATCGAACGCTGTCTTTCGGATCAAGGGGGAACAAAATGAAAAAATGGATCACCTATGCAATACTCTGCATTTTGATTCCTGCAGTGATTTTAGGAGGCATTTTTCTCTTCGACGGCAAGCAGTATGCCTGGGTGTCGCTGTGCATTGTGCTGCTGGCGTGCATTCCGCTGTTTCTGCGTTTTGAGCGGCGGGAAACGGATGTCAAAAGACTGGTTCTGATTGCTGTCATGGTGGCGCTGTCGGTGGCGGGGAGAATCCTTTTCACGCCGATTCCCGGCTTTAAGCCGGTGACGGCGCTGGTGGTGATCACGGCGATGTATTTTGGCGGCGAAGCGGGCTTTCTGACCGGGGCGCTCTCTGCCGTGATTTCCAATTTTTATTTCGGGCAGGGACCGTGGACGCCGTTTCAGATGTTCAGCTGGGGCATGGTCGGACTGATCGCGGGCATGTTTGCCGGGGCATTGAAGAAAAACAGACTGATCCTGCTGTTATATGCGGCTCTTTCAGGAGTGCTGTATTCTTTTTTGATGGATATCTGGAGTGTGATGTGGATGGACGGAGCCTTTCATCTGTCCCGCTATCTTGCGACGCTGCTGACCTCGGCAAAGTTCACGGCAATATATGCCGTTTCGAATGTGGTGTTTCTGTTTGTGTTTGCAAAGCCGATGGGTAAAATACTGCAACGTGTCAAGACAAAATATGGTATATAAATGCAATCGTGCCGATTTGGCAACATCGGAGAACAGAGAAAAGCGGCAGTGTCCGCTTTTTCGCTGTTCTCGTTGCTTTTTATAGTCGGCAGGGCGGAATATTTTGCAAGCTACGGAGAAAACTTGATTTATACTTGACGTTGTTTTGTTATGATATACAGGAAAATGGCAGGCGACGCTTTTTGTTTGGAAAGTGCCGGGCGTGCTGCATCATTCCGATCTGACAGTGCAGAGCGGAAAACAGGAGAAGCGGAAGATGTTTTTGAAGATTATAATATGCCTGCTTGCCGGCGCGGGGGCAGGCTTTGGTACGGGGCTGGCGGGGCTGTCTGCCGCTGCCGTGATTGCCCCGATGCTGATCACATTTTTGGATGTCGGCGCATATGAGGCGGTCGGCATTGCGCTGGCGTCGGATGTGCTGGCATCCGCTGCGTCTGCGTGGACGTATTATAAAAACAAGAATATTGATGTGAAAAACGGGATCGTCATGCTGATTTCCGTCCTTGTTTTCACCCTTGCGGGCAGTTATTTTGCTTCGCTGCTCCCGCAGAAAACGATGGGCAACTTCTCCATGTTTATGACGCTGCTGGTCGGCTTGAAGTTTATTTTCCGCCCGGTGATGGCGGCGCGGGCGAGCAATCGGAACCGCAGCAAGCGGACGGCGGCGATCCAGTCGGCAGTGTGCGGCATGGCAGTGGGGCTAATCTGCGGCTTTGTCGGCGCGGGCGGCGGCATGATGATGCTGCTGGTTTTGGTGAGTGTGTTGGGATATGAGCTGAAAACCGCGGTCGGCACCAGCGTCTTTATCATGGCGTTTACTGCGCTGACCGGCGCGCTCTCGCATTTTATGATCGGCGGCGGGATTACGGATTATTCCATTTTGCTGCTGTGCATTGTGTTCACGCTGATCGGCGCGCTGATCACGGCAAAATTTGCAAACAAGACCTCGCCGAAGATGATGAACCGTCTGCTCGGCTTCGGTCTTTGCGGGATGAGCATTGCCATGATTGTTGTCAGTCGGCTTTGAACAGAAATACAAAGGAAAGATGGATTACAATATGCAGGATACGATGAGTTTACAGGATGCGATGAAGGTGCGGCACAGCGTCCGCCGGTATCGGGAGGTACCGTTGCCGCCGGAGGTGCTTGACGCTTTGCGCGAGCAGGTCGCGGCGTGCAATCGGGAGAGCGGCTTGCATATCCAACTCGTGACCGATGAGCCGAAGGCGTTTGGAGGGATGATGGCGCGCTACGGAAAGTTTTCCGGCGTGACCAGTTATTTTGCGCTGATCGGAAAGCAAAGCGATACGCTGGAGGAGAAGTGCGGCTATTACGGTCAGCGGCTGGTGCTCAAGGCACAGCAGCTCGGTCTGAACACATGCTGGGTGGCAATGTCTTACCGCAAGGTCAAAACCGCCTTTACGCTGGAGAAGGGGGAAAAGCTGTGCGTGGTGATTGCGCTGGGTTACGGCGAGACGCAGGGCGTGGCACACAGGTCTAAGTCGCTGCAGCAGATAACGACGGTGCGCGGCGAGATGCCGCATTGGTTTGAAAACGGTTTGCGCGCCGCGCTGTTGGCGCCGACCGCATTGAATCAGCAAAAGTTTGTGTTCTCTTTAGACGGCAACCGCGTGTCGGTGCAGCCCGGGAGCGGATTCTATACAAAAATTGATATGGGCATTGCAAAATACCATTTTGAAATCGGCGCGGGAACCGACCAATTTGTCTGGGCATAAATCACCGGCGCAAAACAGGCAAGCACAGCAGATTTGAAAACCGAATTATTGCCATATAACAAAGCAACGGATGCAATCAGCATCCGTTGCTTTGTTGATTTACAAGATGAATTGAGAAAGGACAGGTGGCAGCAATGGGCGCTTTTGCACGCGCATCTGAAACCGACCGCCCATGTGTCCCGGTGCGTCCGCCGTCAGAGCACCGATCGGAGAATCCGCATCATATCCGTGCGATTGACCGGCACAAGACCCGGAATACACCCGTCTGCTCCTGCTCCGACGCGCAGAATCAGCTCGCACAGCCCGTCGAGATCCGGGGCGTTCACACCTGCGCCGGAAAGCGTGGTCGGAACGCCGCTTGCTTCAAAAAACGAAATCAGGCGGTCAATGCATTCTGCCGACAGCGACATACAGGTTTCTTTTGTCGGCAGATCCTGCCCAAACAGGCGGTGCCCCAAAACGGCAAAGCGCTGCGCGATTTCTTCATTTTTACAGCAGATATCATGCAGATAGCCGTTCATGAAAATCGCCAGCGTCACCCCGTGCGTCACATGATACAAAGCGGAGACGGCATGCCCCATTTTATGCATCGTGGTACGGGGATAGGTGCCCGCCTGAATCCAGCCGTTCCAGGCGATGGTGGTCGCCCATTGCAGGTTGGTGCGGTGCTCCAGATTTCGCGGGTCTTGCAGCAGCGCAGTCAACTCCGTCATGATGGTTCGCAGCAGACTCTCGTTCAAGCCGTCCTGCAGGGGGGAGTTCTGATCGCCGCCCACATATGCTTCCAAAATATGCGACATCGCATCCACCGCGCCTGCCGCAGTCTGTGCGAGCGGAAGCGTCAGCGTCAGCGCGGGGTCGATCACAGACACCGCAGGATACAGACAGGGGGCGCTGACATGCACCTTTTCCGCGGTTTCATCATTGGTCACCACGCCCACGCAGTTCATTTCACTGCTGGTTGCCGCAACGGTCGGGATCATGACAGTCGGCAGCGCCTCGCTCGGCGGGACGGCAACCGGCCGGTCGTTTCGACTGGTAAACATATTCCATATATCGCCGGAATATCTCACCGCGCCGGCAATTGCCTTTGCCGCGTCCATCACACTGCCGCCGCCGATGCCGATGATGAAATCCACATGCTCCTGTTTGCAAAACTCCGCCGCTTCACGCACTTGGCTGAGCCGGGGGTTGGCACTGATGTGCAGATATTGCACATAAGAGATGCCCACCTTGTCCAGTGCCGCTTTGACATCGGCAAATAAATCCTTCAGATAAGGCCGCTCGCCGTAGGAAAGAAGCAGGGCGCGCTTGCCAAGACCCTGGATATGTGCCGAGATGTCTTTGGATTCTCCGGCACCGAATATGATTTTTGTCGGGATACACAGCGTAAAATTTCGCATATTGTCTGTTCCTTAATCTACAATGCCGTTGGGATGGAGCATCACCTTGATGCCCTCCAGATTCTGGGCGACCGCAAAGCCTTTTTCCCAGTCCTCCAACAGGAAATGATGCGTGATCAGCGGTGCGGTCTGCACCTTGCCGGTTTCAATCAGCTTCAGCGCGGTTTCCCAACTGGTCCATTTGTGCCCGAAGGTGCCGATCAGGCTGATCTCCTTTGCCGTGAGCAGGGAATATTCGATTTCCATGGTCGGCTTGGTCAGACCGATCTGAATCATTTTGCCTTTCTTTTTCAGGCAAGACATTGCTCCCCGGATTGCTGCTGCCGCGCCGGAACAATCGTATGCCAGATCGACCCCCACGCCGCCCGTGATTTCGCGTACGCGCTGCTGCAAATCCTCATGTTGTACGTTGACCGTGTATTCCACACCAAGCTGCTTTGCCAGTTCCAGACGCGGCAGATCTGCGTCCAGTCCTGTGATGATGACCCGCGCGCCCAGACTTCTGACGACCTGGGCGACAAGCAGACCGATGGCGCCGCAGCCGTTGACCAGTGCAATGTCGGTGGAGAGAACCTCCGCGGTGTCATACACGGCGTGCACCGAAACGGCAAGGGGCTCACAGACCGCGCCGTTGGAGAAGGAAACGTTCTCCGGCAGGGGATGCAGAATTCCCTCCCGCGCAATCATATATTCTGCCATGCCGCCGTCCACACCGTAGCCGATGGAAAGGCGCTTGTCGCACATGAGATAGTTGCCGCTGCGGCAATAATAGCAGTTGCCGCAGATGACCTGCGCGGTCTCGCAGACAACGCGGTCGCCTACCTTCACGCTCTTGACGTCCTCGCCGACCTGTGCAACCACGCCGGAAACCTCATGCCCCAGCACAACCGGCGGATTGCTCCATGCATGCCCTGCGCGGATTTTCAGATCTGTGCCGCAGATGCCCGCCGCCATAATTTTCAATTTCACTTCGTTCTTTCCCGGCACAGGCTCGCGGTAGTCCTTCAGTTCAACAAAGCCCTCGCCTGCCTGTGTTTTCATTAATGCTTTCATGGTCCTCTATCTCCTTTGTCTGTTAAAGAATCTCACGGTAAATCTGCGCCATGTCTTCCACGCTTGCTTTCACATAGCAGTTGGCAAGCAGACGCTGCTGATTTTTTTCGACGTCCTTTGCAAATGCAATTGCTTCCTTTTCGGTCATCCCGTATTCGCGCATCGGCTTGCGCGGAGAAAGCGATTCAATCAGGTTTTGCAGCTGATCCAGCGGGCCGGTCAGCCTCAGCAGCTCGTCAAAGCGCCCGTCAACGGGACGTGCGGCATAAAAGCGCAGTGCAGCAATCATCACCTCATAATTGGAGGCGCCGTGGGGCAGATGATAGGTGCCGCCGATCGGATAAGACATGGCGTGAATCAGACCGCAGCCCGCGTTGGAAAATGCGATGCCCGCATTGTTGGAGGCGGTCAGAAATGTGCCGAGCAGCGCGCTGCGGCTGTCCTGCCCGTTTTGCAGAATATACCGGTAGCCCTCCACAATCTGTGTGATCGCATCAGCGGAAAACATTCTGCTCAAAGTGCTCGCCTTGGGCGAGAGATAAGATTCGATGGCGTGAATCAGCGCGTCGATGGAGCTGTGCATGAAGACGCTGAAGGGCAGGGTGGAGATCAGCTCGCTGATCAAAACCGCGTCGTCTGCATACAGCGCGTCATCCGCCAGACCGATTTTGGTATTGAGCTTCGGGAAGGCGGAAACGGATATGTTTGTAACCTCGCTGCCCGTGCCGCAGGTTGTGGGGAGAATCAACAGCTTTTTCTCTTTGCAGGGCGTGATCTCCTTTCGGAACAGCGGGAGCAGATCACCGCCGAAATCGCGGATGGCAAGCAGCTTGCCGATGTCCATGACGGAGCCGCCCCCCACCGCGATCACGCGGTCATAGGACGCTGCCGCCGCCTTTTGCAGGATGGCAAGAATCTTGTCCTCATCCGGCTCTCCCCCGCCGAAGTCATCCTGAATGATGACGCACCCCACGGCTGTGCCGTGCAAATAGGTGTCGTAAATGATACGGTCGGTGATCAGCAGATCCCTGCCGCCAACCGCAAAAGCCTGCACAAATTGTGCCCAGGTGTCAAGGGATGTAATGGTGGGGACAACTTTGAATTGCGTCATAATGGAACC